>DDCQ01000059.1:0-121 GCA_002334915.1 Porticoccaceae bacterium UBA2002 | reverse complement strand
GCAGATTCAGTACAGCATTATTCCTGAGCTTGAGAAACAGTTGGCCAGTGCTGGCGCCGAGGAGCAGGCAGAAAAACAGCTGCTGCGCAATAAGGTGACCGAGGAAGAGATTGCCGAGGTG
>DDCQ01000040.1:10350-14388 GCA_002334915.1 Porticoccaceae bacterium UBA2002 | reverse complement strand
TTGGTATCCATAGTTACGGCCTTATCGTTTCAGGCGTAAACACCTGAGGATAGATAGCGATCACCGCGATCGCAAATAATGGTCACAATGGTAGCGTTCTCGACTTTGCTGCTGAGCTCCAGAGCCGCGGCAACTGCTCCGCCTGCAGAGACACCGCAAAAAACCCCTTCCTCTTTAGCCAGTCGACGCATGGCATTTTCTGCATCCTGTTGAGAGATATCCATCACTGTATCCACCTTTGCTGCATCGAAGATACCCGGCATATATTGCTGAGGCCAGCGTCTTATACCAGGGATGGAGGCACCATCCTCCGGTTGCAAACCAATTATCTGAATCTCAGGATTCTGAGTTTTTAGATAGGCTGAAACACCCATAATGGTACCTGTGGTGCCCATAGAACTTACAAAATGAGTAACCTGCCCCTGAGTGTCTCGCCAGATCTCTGGCCCTGTGCCCTCATAGTGGGCCATGGGATTATCCGGATTATTAAACTGATCGAGCACAGTGCCCAATCCCTGTGCCTGCATTTTCATTGCCAGATCCCGAGCACCCTCCATACCCTGAGCCTTAGTCACTTCAATTAACTCTGCGCCATAGGCTGTCATTGCCCATTTGCGCTCATCGGTAGCGTTGTCAGGCATAATTAATGTCATACGATAGCCTTTCATTGCCGCCACCATAGCCAATGCAATTCCGGTGTTGCCACTGGTGGCCTCTATCAAACGATCTCCGGGTTTGATGTCACCGCGCTGCTCGGCCCTGCGAATCATGCTTAGAGCGGGACGATCTTTAACACTGCCGGCGGGATTATCTCCCTCCAGCTTGGCCAAAATAGTATTTGAGGTGTCGCCCGCAAGACGCTGCAATCGCACCAGGCGAGTGTTGCCAATGCAGTGCTCTAAGGTTGGGTATTCCACTGTCATTTTTTGTCCTATTAATAAGCTCTAATCAAGCTGGGTATTGTGCCTCAGGGCAAGATTTTGTGCCTCTATAGAGAAGCTATTGCCCAGAACTAAATTGCATAAGCCATATTAAACCAGGATTACGTAAGCCACGGCATACTGCTGTTCATCAGCGAGACTGATTAACACCCTGGAGCCGCCCATTGACTTAAGCACCTCAGCTGCGCCTCCATGGAGTTCAACTCCTGGTGCGCCCTTTTCATTGTTGACCACCTGGATATCCTGAAAACTGACCCCGTGACCAATGCCGGTGCCAAGGGCCTTGGCCACTGCTTCTTTGGCGGCAAAGCGCTTGGCTAAAAATGCCGCGCTTTGATTTAAGCGCTGATATTCAGCCTGCTCAGCCTCGCAGAGTATACGCCGCACAAACAGGTCGCCCTGCCGTGACAGGACCTTTGCTACCCGCTGTATTTCTACAATATCTGTACCCACTGCAAGAGCCATCAGGACTGTCCTTGATTGTTATTATTGTGCTCTGCGGCCACTGTCATCAGATGCTGACGATACAGCTCTCTACTGTGCAGCTGCTTGCCACCCAGGTAAAAGTCTATCACTCTGCGACACAGCTGTTTAGCCGCCTGCATGACGGCGCGCTGGGAGAAGTCCCCATTGACCATAGAGATCAGGTCTGCACCGCTTAACACTGGCCCAGAGGGCTTTTGCTGATTGAATAACTCAACCAATCCCTGCTCGGGAATATATTGATACTGGCGATCTGGCAAAATCGCCGCGCCATGAATGTCCGCATCTAACACCAGCCCATAGCCCAATTCGTCGAGCAGCAACATTTCCAGACGGCGCAGCATTAGCTCATCAGTGCCATTGTCCAGCAACTGATTTACATACTGGCGATACTGTTGATAGAGGTATTCATGGGGATCATGCTCGTGGAGCAAACGATACAGCAGCTCATTGATATAGAGCCCGGTAAATACTGTTTCTTGCTGCAAAAAAACAGGGGCGCCAAGAGCATCTGCGGCGGTCAGAGTCTTTAAATCTCCTCTGCCCTGCCAGCTAAACTGATGTTCTGTGTAGGGAAACAGCGCGCGACTGATACCGCGTTTATTGGGTTTGCGGAAACCTTTGGCAACACAGCGAATGCGACCCTGATGCCTGGTAAAAAGATCTACCAGCAGACTGGTTTCCCGGTAGGGCGTAACATGCAGCACAAATCCAGATTCGGCTTCAACACGCACTGTTATTTACTCGTCCATATAGCCAAGACTGCGCAGTGCTCTCTCGTCATCTGACCAGCCACTGCGAACCTTAACCCAGGTTCTGAGCATTACTTTGCAATCCAGCAGACTCTCTAAATCAGCCCGAGCCTGCTCACCAATCTTTTTGATGCGCTCACCATTGGTGCCAATAATAATTTTCTTTTGCCCATCGCGCTCGACCAGTATCAGGGCGCTAATATGGGTGATTTTTTTCTCTGCGCGAAACTCTTCAATTTCGACAGTAACCTGATAGGGAACCTCGGCACCCAGTTGCCGGGTAATCTTTTCACGCACAATTTCCGCAGCCAAGAAGCGCTCGCTGCGATCAGTAATCTGGTCTTCCGGAAAAATATGTTCAGCCTCAGGAATATAGGTTTTGATTTTAGCTTCAAGCTCATCCAGATTGGTTTTACGCAGCGCAGAGAGAGGAACCAAATCTGCAGCCTCAACCTTGCCCGACAGAAATTGCAGATGGGGCAATAGCGTCGCCTTGTCCTCCACCATATCGACCTTGTTAACTGCCACAATTACCGGGGTAGAATTATTACCCAGATATTTGGCTACATACTCGTCAGCCTCACTCCACTCAAAACGGTCCACAACAAAGATAACCAAATCCACATCGGAGATAACGCTGGCCGCTGAGCGATTCATTACACGATTAATTGCTCGCTCTTGATTGGTATGTATTCCTGGAGTATCGACAAAAATCATCTGCAGATCATCTTCGGTTTTTATACCCAGCAATGTATGCCTTGTGGTCTGGGGCTTGCGGGAGGTAATGCAGAGTTTTTGCCCCAGAATATGATTCAGCAATGTAGATTTACCCACATTGGGACGACCGACAATAGCCACATAGCCACAGCGTGTTTTTGTTTCTGTCAAAGTTCCTGCTCCAATTCTGACAATAGCTGCTCTGCCACTAACTGTTCTGCTTTGCGGCGACTACTGGCGGTTGCACTGATAGTTTTATCCACCTGGTCTATTTTACAGCTGACGGTAAATAACCGACTGTGGGCCTCGCCACCTGTATTGACCAGCTCATACTGGGGCACTGGTTTAGAACGCTGTTGCAACCATTCCTGCAGCGCGGTCTTGGCATCTTTGACGGGCTGGGCATCAGAGGCGGCTGCCAACAGTTCTTTAAACCAGTTGTTAACAGCGCCCCGCGCGGCATCAATACCAGTATCCAGATAAACGGCACCAATCAGCGCCTCTACGGTGTCCCCTAAAATGGAATCGCGGCGCTGGCCACCGCTCTTCATCTCACCGGGCCCCAGAGAGAGCTCAGGTCCCAGCTGTAATTTTTTGGCCACCTGAGCCAGGGACTCAGCGCGCACTATCTGCGAGCGCATGCGGCTTAGATCACCCTCTCGGGCCTGGGGAAATTGGTGGTAGAGAAAGTCTGTCACGGTGACACCCAGAATCGAATCACCTAAAAACTCCAGGCGCTCATTATTGCTGCTGCCGCAACTTCTATGAGACAGAGCAAGACTGAGAAGCTCTGGGTCGCGAAACTGGTATTGCAGGCGCTCTTCGAGCTGACGGACATTGCTTGCCACTGATAATCCTCAGATTAATAGGCTTGCTCAGCGCTGTCGTATTGATTGTTAAACTTAAGCACAACGTCAACATTGGCAAACATTTCAATTCGTTTCTCGTAATTAAGAGTGATTTTCACACCTTTTACGCTACGCTCTATCTCGACTTCTGTCGCCTTGATATCGCGGACATTATTGATAGTAAAAAAGTCGCCAATTTTGCGCCTTATATCTTCACTGGACCGGTCTTCAATTCCAGACTGACCAACCTGCTGTAACGCGCTGGCAACAATACGATTATCCAGATAATGGGGACCT
>DDCQ01000040.1:0-10295 GCA_002334915.1 Porticoccaceae bacterium UBA2002 | reverse complement strand
CTTTACTGTACTGGATTCCTCTAGTGAATTGTACCCGCCCGATCAAAGCTTGGAATACTGGCGAATTTGTTCCAGAACATCCAGCGCGCAAAGGCTTTGCCAACAATACGCTCCTCGGGCACTGGGCCCCAAACGCGACTGTCGCTGGAGTTATCTCTATTGTCGCCAAGCATAAAATAGTGACCGGCGGGCACCACGGATGAATAATTTTGGCTTAGACGAGTGGGTGAGGTGCGCTTTTGCATCAGGTGCTCAACACCGTCCAGGTTTTCTGTCATTACCAGAGCGCGCGCGGTTTCAGCCATATCTGGCAGCAGTTGCTGGCTCATTTTGTCACCATTGATATAGAGCACGCCATTGAGCACATGAATCTTATCGCCGGGCAGGCCCACCACTCTTTTAATAAAGTAGCGATCTTCGTGCGGTGGGAAAAATACCATTACATCGCCGCGCTCCGGTAAAGAGATATCCACAACTTTGGTGCGCAGTACCGGCAGGCGAATACCATAGGTCCATTTATTGACCAGAATAAAGTCACCCACCTTGAGTGTAGGCACCATGGACTGAGAGGGAATCTGAAATGGCTCAATCAAAAACGAGCGCAGAAATAGCACTAACCCCAGCACTGGCGCAAGAGAGGCGGCAAATTCGATTAGGCCTTCTTCCTGCTTGACAATAAATTTATTGAGCAGCCAAAAACCGCCAGATAAAAGAAATATCAGAGTTAATATAAGTTCAAAATTAAGATCCACTGGATCTACCTCCAATAGGTTCGATTAGGTTTTTAGCACAGCCAGAAATGCGTCCTGAGGAATCTCAACGCTACCCACCTGTTTCATTCTCTTTTTACCGGCTTTTTGCTTTTCCAGTAGCTTTTTCTTGCGGCTGACATCACCACCATAACATTTGGCGGTAACATTCTTGCGCAGCGCCTTGACCGTAGTGCGTGCAATCACGCTGCCACCAATAGCTGCCTGAATCGCCACATCAAACATCTGTCGGGGAATCAGCTCTTTCATTTTATCCGCCAGATTGCGACCTTTTTGCACCGAGTGATCTCTATGAATAATAGCAGCCAGAGCATCGACACGGTCACCATTGATTAAAATATCCAGCTTGACCAGAGAGGCAGCTTCAAAGCGGATAAATGAATAATCCAGTGAGGCAAATCCGCGGCTTACTGATTTCAAGCGGTCAAAAAAGTCCATCACCACTTCACTCATAGGTAATTCATAGCGTATGGAGACCTGGCCGCCAATAAACTGCATATCTTTCTGCACCCCCCGCTTCTCAACACAGAGGGTAATCACATTGCCTACATAGTCCTTGGGCACCAGGATATTGGCTTCACAGATAGGCTCGCGCATCTCCTCGATATTACCGGGATCAGGCAGATCAGAGGGGTTGGAGATATACAGAGTCTCACCTTTGCTGGTGATAATCTCATAGACAACGGTTGGCGCTGTGGTGATCAGATCCAGATTGTACTCGCGCTCCAGGCGCTCCTGAATGATCTCCATATGCAGCATACCCAGGAAACCACAGCGAAATCCAAAGCCGAGAGCATCGGAACTCTCTGGCTCATAGAATAACGAGGCATCGTTTACCGCCAGTTTTGCCAATGCTTCCCGAAAATCTTCAAAATCGTCCGAGTCCACCGGGAACATACCAGCATAGACCTGGGGTTTAATCGTCTGAAACCCGGGCAAGGCATCAGTATCGGACGAACTGAGATGAGTTAATGTATCTCCCACCGGAGCACCCAGAATATCTTTGATACCAGCCACCATAAAGCCCACTTCGCCGGCCTTGAGCACGCCGGTCTCTTTGCGCTTGGGTGTAAACACACCAACACTGTCTACCACATGGGGTTTGCCGATGGACTTGGCTATAATTTTGTTTTTGACCTGCAGGGTACCCTGCATAACACGCACAAGGGACACAACGCCAAGATAGTTGTCGAACCAGGAGTCAATAATCAGTGCCTGCAATGGTGCATTTACATCACCCACTGGCGCCGGCACCTGCTTGACCAGCTCTTCGAGAATTTCGCTAATGCCATCGCCAGTCTTGGCACTGCAGCGCACAGCTTCGGTGGCCTCGATACCAATAATATTTTCGATCTCGTTAATCACCTTTTCCGGCTCTGCCTGCGGCAGATCCATCTTGTTGAGCACTGGGATCACCTCCAGCCCCTGGGAAATGGCGGTGTAACAGTTGGCTACTGACTGGGCCTCGACACCCTGAGCCGCATCTACAATCAGCAGAGCACCCTCGCAGGCAGCCAGAGATCGAGAGACCTCATAGGTGAAATCAACATGTCCCGGGGTATCAATAAAATTGAGCTGGTAGGTTTTGCCGTCTGCAGCAGTAAAAGGCAGTGTCACACTCTGAGATTTAATGGTGATACCGCGCTCGCGCTCGATATCCATAGAATCCAGCACCTGAGCGGCCATCTCCCGCTCAGCAAGCCCTCCACAAAGCTGGATAAAGCGATCCGCAATGGTCGATTTACCATGGTCAATATGGGCGATAATGGAAAAATTTCTAATATGACTGAGATCTGACAAAGTGTTTGCGCTGCCGTTAAAAAATGCGTGCGGAGTCTAGCCTATTTAAGGCCCAGTGGCTATGACAACAGGGCCAGCGGCCCAATTATCAAAAGCATAATTCGAACAGCGCAACTGACCAGAAACTGCCCAGCATCAATCAATCTGGATGGTTCTAAATATTGCCCTGCCCTGACGGTAAAATCTTATGGCAATCGGCGTACTCTCCGGCAACTCTTCAATCACCTGTCGATATTCGTCCAGATCATCAATGCGGCTGTAGCCCAGCTGGACAATAATATCGCCGTCCCTCAATCCGGCATTGGCAGCGGCTGAATTAGCAGCAACTTCGGTGACCAGAATACCGCCCCGCAGGCGCAGTTGACGGCGCTCCTGATCATCCAGTTCCTCCACCAACAAGCCCAGCCGGTCATTGCCATTATTGCTGTCGGCAACAGCGGCCCCATCTTTATCCAGAGCCCCTACTACCACATTCAACGTTTTGCGCTTGCCCTCGCGGTAAATCTCCACTTTGGCTTTAGTGCCCGGAGCCATAGACCCCACCGCATGAGGCAGATCTCCAGAGTCAATAATATCCTGACCATCGAAACGCACAATCACATCACCAGGACTAATGCCCGCCTTATCCGCCGGACCATCGGGTTCCACCGCATTGATCAGTGCACCCTGGGGCTTGCCAAGCTCAAGGGATTCGGCCAGGGCTTTATTGACATCCTGCATCACCACGCCAAGCCAACCGCGCTGTACCTTGCCATTTTTCTTTAACTGGTCCACCACTGACAGTGCAACACTGGTGGGGATTGAAAAAGATAATCCTATAGAGCCACCTGATCTGGAGTAAATCTGCGAGTTAATACCCACCACTTCACCATCCAGATTAAACAATGGTCCACCGGAGTTACCTGGATTAATCGCCACATCTGTCTGAATAAAGGGCACATAATTTTCACCCTTCTCGGTGGGAATACTGCGCCCTATGGCACTGACAATGCCAGCAGCGACCGAGTAATCCAGCCCAAATGGCGAGCCAATAGCCAGCACCCATTCACCGGCACGCAGACTATCCACATCGGCAAACTTAAGGGTTGGTAAATTCTTGGCCTCAATTTTTAACAGCGCTAAATCAGAACGGCGATCTGAGCCAATAATTTTGGCGCTATACTCACGGCGATCAGAAAACAGCACCTGAATCTCATCTGCCCCATCAATTACATGATGGTTAGTCAATAGATAACCGTCCTCCGAAATCACAAAGCCAGAACCCATAGATCTGGCCTGTCGAGGCGGTTGCTGCTGACGGTTGCGCTGCTCTAGAAGTTCGCGAAAAATCTCTGGCAACTGACCCTGCAGATTTGGCTGCGACTGCCGTGCGGGGCCCTTGGTAACTGTATTTATCTTAACGACCGCAGGGGCTACCTCTTCCACAAGGTCGGCAAAATCCGGCAACTGCCCATAGGCCGATGAACCAGTCAAAAACAAAATGGTGGTAACAAAGATAAATTTCTTCAGCACAGAGTTTTCTCCGAAAATTTGAATTTAAGCGAACCGTATTACAAGAAGTTAAGGTTTTCCAGGCTGCCGGTGTTATCAATTAAGACAGGCTGATAGCGCAAATCGTTCCTTGTTTTCTTACTTTGCAGACTCACAATCAGACCACCCAACAGCAGACCAGTCAGAGCACCGAAAATACTGGCTATATCACCTGAGGAGCCACCCAGCCAGGCGCCAGTCACAGAGCAGATGACCGGCAGCATATAGACCAGCATCGAGCCCTTGACTATAACGTCCTCGGGAATAGCAATACTGACATCCTGACCAATTCTGAGATCATCACAGGAATCTGTTGCCAGCACTCGAATGCGATTAGTCTTGCCGGTCAGCTTGGACAGAACACGAGTGCCACAGCCCTTTTGCGCAACACAGGCTTCGCAAGCTGTTTTTTGGATGGTCTCGACCCAGAGTGCATCAGACTCCAGGGCAACAACAGTGCCAGTCTCAACAATCATCTAATCGACCTGCAGCCCGGTTCATCTAACCTCCAGATTGGCCCTGGGTACAATGGCATTGGCAACTTGGCCAGCCGTTGAGCGGGGAATTTCACCCACCACACAGATGGCATACAGCTGGTTGTTATATTGAGTCTTGGTCAACACTGCCACTGTGGTACCCAGCTTTGCATCCAGCGGCGGAAAGTTATCTGTGCCCTCATTGGAATCCACAAATACTGAAAAGACCGCCAGACCATCGGTATACATCCAGGACTCCTGCCCTGTCTCATCCGCCGGCTGGTAGGAAGACAGCACAAAACCTGGCGGCAACCACTGGGGCTCCCAGATCGAGGTTACGTTTTCTATCACCTGATTGGTTTCAAGGCAGGCAGATTGATTGACATCTATACCTTCAGACTCAGCCATTTCTGACGACAGCTGAAAGTTATCCAGGTCAGCAGAAAAGGATATATCCACATATTGAAAACGCTCCAGAGGCTTGCCCGTCTGGCTTAGCAGCACTGATTGCAACATTAGGCCTGTCTCTTTATCTATGGCCATAATATAGCCATAGCGAAGCTTATCCTTGGGCAAGACCTCAACCAGAGCTACCTGACGACCGGCGATACGGCCGTCACCGCGAATATAAAATTCATAGTGGTCCTGAAGCTCGGCATAGCTATTGTTAAATTTGAGGGCGCTGCCTCGCAGCAACCTGTCCGCAGCACGCAGACAGCCCAGATTGTCGCCCCTGCGCACTATTTCGCGCTCAGGACCATCCATATGCACAATCCGCTCATAGGTTTTGCCATCACGCACCAGGTGCACTACTTTGATGCTGCGCAGCTGGCCGCGATATTCGTAGGTGAACAGACCCTTATAACTCAGCTCTTTAGAGGCCTTGGCCATGCGCGCCATCAGGTCATAGGCCGAATTCATCTGCTCGGCGATCAATGGCCCATGCGCAAAAACGGCGGCCATCAAGGCCGCCAGTTTCAGATATTTTATGGTTGGGTTTAGCAACAATCCCAGCAGTTTCTTACATAACATTAAATTACTCTTTATTTGAATCTGCCTCACCTTTGGTAACCCGGGCAAATGGCAACATACTCTGATTACTATTTAACGCGGCATTATTGGAATGTTTGAGCATAATATCATCCATATATTGACGCAGTTCGGTCTCGGAAAACTGCCGCTGCTCTGACTTGCGTACCTGCACCACCGGCACCAGATGCTGGGAAGTCTTGTTATTGCCGCCCGCACTGACAGTGCGCGCCTCAATGCTTGGCTGAAACCCTGAGGGAAACTGGATAGCTGGACCGGTACTGCGCTCGGTGCTCTCGATATCCATCTCGGCAAACTTAATTACATCTGCAGACGCGGGGTCTGGCGCATTGAGCTGCTGAACCCCAAAAATAGCCACCAGGGCAACCGAGGCTGCAATAGCAAAGCGTCCGGTAGAGCTCATCAGGTTGTTCAGCATGCTGACTCTGTGGGCTCCCTCTTGATCAATGGCCGCGGAAATCGCAGCGGAATAGTCAACTTTGGAGACTGGCTCACCGGCCATAGAGGCCGAGATCATATGGTAGCGTTGCCAAACTCTGCGGCCACTTTGGGCCGAATTTTCAGTAGTCTCTTGATCTTGATCAATACCCACTTCCTTGAGGATTCGATGCAATTCGATCTCGCTGGTCTCCCCATCCATAAGGGCCGAGAGTGACTCTGCTAAGCGCTCTTTCTGGTCGCTCATTCATTTACCTCATGCTCAAAATTAACTGTTGTTGATAAAAAGTCTCATGGTATGACCGGTGTTAACTGGAAAGGTTCACCGAAAATCTAATTACCATCCATCAAATCTAAAACTCTTACGTCTATGGACTCTCGAGCCCGGAAAATCCTGGATCTTATCGTGCCTACAGGGCAGTCCATTACCGCCGCTATATCCTCATAACTTAGCCCTTCATACTCCCGCAAGGTCACAGCGGTACGCAAATCCTCAGGCAGGTCTTCCACAGCCCTGTTAATAACGCCCTCCAACTCCTCGCGAAACAGTTGATTTTCAGGACTGCCTACATCTTTTAATCTATCACTACCGGCATAGTACTCCGCATCAGCCAAGTCTACATCAGAGGACGGCGGGCGACGACTGCGAGCCACCAGATAGTTTTTTGCCGTATTTACCGCTATGCGATACAGCCAGGTATAGAATTGACTATCGCCGCGAAATCTTGGCAGGGCGCGATAAGCTTTGATAAAAGCTTCCTGAGTGACATCCGCCACCTCATCGGTATCGCGAATAAATCGCCCGACAATAGCCTGGACCTTATACTGGTATTTCAATACCAAAAGGTCAAATGCGCGCTTGTCACCTTTCTGTACTCTAACCACCAACTGCTGATCAGTAGGTTCTGTTTTAATTTCCGTCATGGAGCAATCCGTTTTCCCAAGCCTATGGGTAATTTTTTTAGCTGAGAAATCACAACTTTCAGCGGCCACAGAGACAGACCCGCCAGTTCACAATAAGTTCGCCATTTTGGTCGCAGGATTTCTGGTCTTATACTATCATGCTGCGTCAAATCTGTGTGGCTATAAAATGAAATCCAACCATCTCTACGATGTTTTAATTATTGGCAGCGGTGTCGCTGGCCTGACCCTGGCACTTCAGCTGGATAAAAATCTGCGCGTTGCGCTGCTCAGCAAAGCCTCTCTGCAAGCCGGGGCGTCCTGGCTGGCTCAGGGTGGCATTGCCGCCGTGTTCGATGAGAATGACAGTTCCGACGCTCATATTGCAGACACCTTGGTGGCTGGTGCCGGGCTCTGCCACGAAGACGCAGTGCGCTTTGTGGTGGAAAATGGCCCGGATGCAGTGAACTGGCTGATTAATCAGGGGGTCGACTTTACCCGTGATTCCGATCAGCAGCACTACCACCTTACCCAGGAGGGTGGTCACAGTCATCGCCGTATCCTGCACACCGCAGATGCCACGGGCAAAGAAGTGACCAGCACATTGGTCGATCAGGTGATTGCCGCGGCAAATATTGATGTCTTTGAACAGCACTGCGCCGTTGACCTGGTTACCCAGGCCGACAATGATTCTCGCAAAATTCGCTGCACCGGCGCCTATATTCTGGATATAGCCACCGATGTGGTATCTCTGTTTCAGGCTAAAAGTGTGGCACTGGCCTCTGGTGGCGCCAGCAAAGCCTATCTCTACACCAGCAACCCTGACGGCGCCAGCGGCGATGGCCTGGCCATGGCCTGGAGGCGTGGTTGCCGTGTGGCCAACCTGGAGTTTAACCAGTTCCATCCCACCTGCCTCTATCACCCCAGGGCCAAATCATTTCTGATTACCGAAGCACTGCGGGGCGAAGGGGCTGTGTTGCGACTGCCCGACGGCAGCCGATTTATGGACAGCTTCCACCCGGATGGAGAACTGGCGCCGCGAGATGTGGTTGCCCGGGCAATTGACCATGAGATGAAACGTCTGGGCAGCGACTGCCTATATCTGGATATTACCCACAAGCCCGCTGAATTTATTATTGAGCACTTCCCCACAATGTATAAGAACTGTCTGGAATTCGGTATAGATATCACCGTAGACCAGATTCCTGTGGTACCAGCCTCTCACTACACCTGTGGTGGAGTGGTGGTTAATAAAAGTGGCCAGACCGATCTATTAAACCTCTATGCCATAGGTGAGACGGCCTTTACCGGACTTCATGGCGCCAATCGCATGGCCAGCAACTCATTGCTCGAATGTCTGGTCTATGCCCAGGCGGCAGCAGGCGCTATTAACCAGCTAATTCCCCAGATACCAGAGCCCGACTTTATTCCCAGCTGGGATGAATCGCGGGTAAGCAGCTCTGATGAAAATGTAGTGATCTCCCACAACTGGGATGAGTTGCGGCGCTTTATGTGGGATTACGTGGGCATTGTGCGCACCGACAAACGTCTACAGCGCGCTCAGCACCGCATCAAATTGCTGCAGAGTGAAATTCAGGAGTATTACAGCAACTGCAAAGTCAGCAGAGATCTGCTGGAACTGCGCAACCTGGCCACCGTATCCGAACTGGTGATTCGCTGTGCGCTACAGCGCAAAGAGAGTCGTGGTCTGCACTATACTCTGGACTATCCAGACCTCTCACCCATAGCGCGAGATACGGTAATGGTACCCATCAACTTTGCCGGTCAGGACGTTATTATCCATCGCGACCAGAGCTAATGGCGGGTAGTAATAATAGCTGCCGCAGCTGCCTGTGCTGCTCAGGGGATAAACTATCGCGGGGAATGACTCGGCTTAGACGACGACCCCTGGTATCTCTAAAGTAGAGTATCACCAGAGCGCGGGTCACAAACTGATTGGGCTCGGGTTGCAGCCACAAACCGCCATCGATTTGCCAGTGACCGGAGCTGGGGTAAGAGCACATTGTCTGTGGTTGACTGCGCCGCCAGCGCCGCAGCACAAGCAAAACCCAAGCAACAACCAGAACCAGGGCCAGCAGTCGCGGCCAGGTTTCAATAGGCAATAGAGTTAAATGAACAGTGGCTGTTGCAGCCATCAGCAGCTGAAATACCAGCAGAGATTTTGATGGCTTTAGATTAAGTACCAGCGGGCTTTTGGCGGCTCTCATGAATAATTTGCACTATCCTTTGGGTATCCGGATCAGCGGGCTGTTCGCGCTTCATCAGCCACACAAACAGCTGCTGATCTTCGCGCTCTAACAACGCCTCAAAGCGCAGTTGATCATCCTCGGGAAGAGAATCATAGGTATTTTCAACAAAGGGTTGCAGGAGTAGATCGAGCTCAAGCATGCCTCGACGACTGGCCCACATAAGGCGGTTTTTATTCATTTGGAATCAGTAATTGTGTTAAAGCGGCATTATAAGAGACAATTATCCAATCACCTAAATTTGCACCTAGAATTCACAGGCAATCTTAAATTTAATAGCAGGCGGGCAATGAAAGAAACCATAGATCCAAGAGGATATATTCAACTGAGCGGGCCAGACAGCCGCAAATTTTTGCAGGGCCAGGTGACCTGCGACATGGATCAGTTGACCCCCGAGCACAGCATCTGCGGTGCCCAGTGCACTCCCAAGGGACGGATTATTTTTCTGTTTAAGGCCAGCTGCGATGGCGAGGACAACATTGTGCTCGAGACCCACAGCTCCATCATAGACATTGCCATAGCCAGCTTAAAGAAATACGCCGTATTTTTTAAAACCGAGATTACCGACGCCAGCGGTCAAATTGAAACCCCACCGATCACCGATTTGCAGAGATTGCGCACCGGCTCCGCCGATATCACTGCCGATACCAGTGACCTGTTTATCCCCCAGATGATCAATCTGGATGCCCTGGGCTATATCAGCTTTAAAAAAGGCTGCTACACAGGCCAGGAAATTATCGCCCGCGCCCATTACCGCGGCGCGGTAAAGCGCAGAATGCACCACCTGCAAATTGCCGCCAGCCAGCCCCCCAAACCGGGCAGCGAAATCCACAGTACCGAGGGCCGCACTATTGGCAATATTGCCAGTGCCGCGCAGGTGGACAGTAAAACCGTCGAGCTACTGGCAGTTCTCGCTGATAAATCCAGCGACTGCACAGATATAGAGCTCGACGGGCAGCTCTACTCTGTAACCCACCTTAGCCTTCCCTATGAGATTCCCACCGGGCCATGAAAACCCTGATGGACTTGCTTGCTGAGCACCAGTATCTGCTGTGGTGGATGGG
>DDCQ01000086.1:22438-23472 GCA_002334915.1 Porticoccaceae bacterium UBA2002 | reverse complement strand
CCCAACTCCAGGGGCCTGGTTCAGCATGTCAGCTTCTTTGTTCGCGACGATACCAATGTATCCTTCAGGTTAGTACTTACCAAGTCAGAGTATCGCTCGGTGAGCGCTGTTGAAATTGCCCGACGCTGGCGTGAAGCTGTTGGTCTGTTGCCTGATGTGCGTGAGCAGCGTTACTCTGCCACTGACGGTCCCTCTGGCGCAAAGATAAGCCTCTCTCTGTCCGGCTCAGATCCCGAGCAGCTAACTAATGCGGGCATTGAGCTGCAACAGTATTTAACCCAGTTCCCCGGCGTCTATGATATTTATAATTCTCAGGGATCGGGCAGTAAAGAGGTTCTTATTAAATTAAAACCCTATGCCAGTCAGGTAGGGGTGACTTTGAGAGATGTGGCTGTCCAGGTGCGGCAGGCATTTTATGGCGAGGAAGTGCAGAGAATCCAGCGTGACTCTGACACCATAAAAGTCATGGTCCGGTATCCAATCGAAGACCGCCGCTCTATCGCCACTCTCGAAAATATGCTGATCCGCACCGGCAATGGCCAGGCGATAGAAATAGGGCAGGTTGCCGATATTAGTTTGGGCTTGGGCCTGACGTCCATCGACAGGCTAGATCGCAAGCGAACGGTAACCATTACCGCGGAAGTTGAAGAAGACAGGGTACAGAGCGGCGACGTTGTTAGAGACGCCCGAACCAAGTTTATTCCCCAGCTTTTGGAAAAATATCCCAGCGTCGGGTTTAGGCTCAGTGGTGGCACTCAGGAGCAGGGTGAATTATATATCAAGATGGGGATTGCCCTTCTTTCCTCTCTGTTTATGATCTATGGTTTGCTGGCTGTTCCATTGCGCTCATATCTGCAGCCCATTGTTATTATGTCAGTGATTCCGTTTGGGTTTATCGGCGCGGTTGTTGGGCATATCCTCTTTGGTATGTCCGTTAATATGTTATCCATTTTTGGCATTATTGCCCTTGCCGGGGTTGTGGTGAATGACAGCCTGATACTGGTGGAGTTTGCCAACCGGGGCAAGGCTGAGGG
>DDCQ01000086.1:18751-22402 GCA_002334915.1 Porticoccaceae bacterium UBA2002 | reverse complement strand
TGCTGTTTGAAACCAGTGTGCAGGCGCAGTTTGTTATTCCAATGGCGCTGTCACTGAGCTTTGGTATTCTGTTTGCTTCGTCTATCACATTGCTGCTGATTCCCTGCCTGTATTTAGTGGTCGAGAAAAACCATAGGTTTGTGAGCATTATGCTATTGCTGCCTCTGCTGATTGCGGCCAGCTACTTTTTTGTATTTATCGGCATTATATCGATGGCTCTGTTTTTGAGTATTGCCATGCTATTGCTAATTATTGGTGTGGTTCTGTTTGTGGTTAAATTCTTCGGGTATTTCCCTGAGCCTCAGGCCCAAAGCTAAAACAACCTGTAGAGATTATTCGCAACTGCTATAGTTAAGGGGATAAAAAAGCAGTCAACAGCATCCAGGAACAGGATGCTCGATACAATCAAAGGAAGGATAGTCTCTCTTGAAAAAGAAGTTATTGCCAATCGCGATTATTGGCATCGCAGCCATAATCTCAATCGCCATGAACCTCCTAAAGCCTGCACCATTAAAGGCTGATTCTGTAAATGCCTCTATTGCCGTCAAAACCCAGATATTGCAGAGCGGGCGAGCTGTGCTGTCGGTTGAATCTCAGGGCACGGTTGAGCCACGCACAAGCAGTTTATTGACCTCAGAGGTCTCCGGCAGAGTATTAAAAGTATCGCCGCAGTTTGTGGTGGGCGGCGTGTTTAAAGCCGGAGACGTGCTGCTCGAGTTGGATCCAACTGATTACCAGGTCGCCTTAAAGCGTGCAGAGGCTAATCTGCTGAGTATGAATGCCCAGCTGACCTTTGAGCAGGCCCGTGCTACCCAGGCACGGAAAGAGTGGGCCATGACTGGCCGTCCTGCTGAGGAGGCACCATTGCTTGCTCTGCGCGAACCCTATATTGAAGAGGCCCAGGCTCGACTGTTGCAGGCCGAAGCTGAAGTTAAACAGGCTCAAATCAAGCTTGAACGCACCAAAATACGTGCATCCTATGCAGGTATGGTATCTGCCAAGTCTGTGGATATTGGTCAGTATGTCTCTGTGGGCACCAATCTGGGGGAAACCTTTGCTATTGATTTTGCCGAGGTGCGGCTGCCTTTGACCAAGCGTGATCTGTCGAAGATGAATAGTTTCTCCCGGTTGGACAGGGACCATCATTTGCGGGTTGATCTACTGGGTTCAGCAGATGGTACTGTTAAACGCTGGGATGCCAAATTGGTGCGCTCGGAGGGGGTGATCGATAAGGTTAATCGCTCACTCTATGTAGTTGCTCAGATTGATGATCCCTACGGCCGTAACAGTGCGGATAAATCTGCTGCAACACCTCTGTTGATGGGTACCTTTGTAAAAGCCATTATTGGTGGCAAATCTATTGAAAATGCCTTTGCTATACCCCGCAATGCCCTTTTGGAGGGCAGCAAAATTGCGTTGGTGGACGCTGATAAGCGTCTGCGCCTGAGGTCAGTTGAGCCGATCTATGCAGACAGGCAGTTTTATTATTTGCTCGATGAGGTTGAAGAGGGCGATGAGATTATTGTCAGTACACTGGGTGTGCCCATTGAAGGTATGAGGGTTACACCTGAAACTATGGAGCTGGCAGAGGTAGTCTCTGATGGGGACTGATTCATATGGGTTAATTGGCTGGTTTAGCAAAAACCCGGTGGCGGCCAATCTGTTGATGCTACTAATTATTGCTGCCGGATTTATTTCGGTAAGCAATATCAGCAAGGAGATGTTTCCCGTTGGCGAACTGGATCAGATTCAAGTTATTGCTGTTTATCCCGGCGCAGCGCCAGTCGAGGTAGAAAAAGCGGTTATTTTGCCCATGGAGTCTGCTGTGCAGGGGCTTAAGGGCATTAAAAAAATCACCTCTACCGCCAGCCGCGATCTGGGCGTTGTCAATCTTGAAATTGAATCCAATGAAGATCTGCAGGAGATGGTCTCGCTGGTGGAGAATCGCATTGATAGTATTGTTAACTTCCCCGAGGATCTGGAAAAACCAACGGTTCAGAGAATGACCATAGACGAGGCTCGCTGGGTGATGGGTATTGCGGTGGCTGGAGATATGGACGAGCGCACTCGCAAGAGGCTGGGCCAGGAGATGCGCGATGAACTGCTGTTAATGGACGAGATAAAAAGTCTTATCCTCTGGGGTGTTGATGATTACGAGATTTCCATTGAATTAAAAGAGGATTTACTGCGGGAATACAACCTTACCCTGGCCGAGGTGGCCAATGTATTGCGCAATTCATCCATTGATCTGCCAGCTGGAATGATCCGCGCTTCTCAGGGCAATATTCTGGTGCGCACCCAGGGCAAAGCTTACACCGGTGAGGCATTTGCCAATCTGGTGGTGCGCAGTCAGGCAGATGGCACTGAGCTATTGCTGGGAGATATTGCCGATATTCGGGATGGCTTTGCCGAGACCAATACCATGGTGCGCTTTGATGGCCAGACGGCTTTTAATCTGGGTATTTTTGCTGCCGATGGCCAGGATATTCTGACCATCAGTGATCGTGTAAAAAAATATATAGCGGATAAGCGAGAGACATTGCCTCAGGGGCTGGTGATTGACGAGTTTTTTGATATCTCATTTCACCTTCGCGGCCGCCTTAATATGATGGTGGAAAATCTTGCCCTGGGAGCTGTGCTGGTGGCTATCGTGCTGGGGCTGTTTCTCAATCTGCATGTGGCCGGTTGGGTGATGGTAGGTATTCCGGTGAGTTTCCTGGGTGCATTCTGGCTGATGCCGGTCAATCCCTATCCGGTGACCATTAATGTATTGAGTCTGTTCGCCTTTATTATGGTGCTGGGTATTGTGGTGGATGATGCCATTGTTATTGGCGAGAGTATTTTTGCCGAGGCCAAGGCGGACTATAAGCAAAAACTTGGCATTGATGGTTCAGCGCCGAATAAGGATATTGGCTACAGCGCCTCTGTTGCAACCGTGATTGCCGGGACTAAAAAAGTGGCTATGCCATCGACTATTGGTGTGTTAACCACCATGGCCGCCTTTGCTCCAATGCTATTTGTCGGCGGCGCTGCAGCACCTTTCTTTGAGGCGATCGCGGTGGTGGTGATTCTCTGTCTGCTGTTTTCCCTGATTGAATCCAAGCTGATTCTGCCCGCTCATCTGGTGGGCCTGCGTCTGGGGCGTCCAATGACATCGCGTATTGCATTTTTAGAGCGCTGGCAACGCAATATCGCAGCCGGTCTCACCCAGTTTATCGATACACTATATCAGCCGATTTTGCAGCTGTGCCTCAGGCATCGCTATGCCACATTGGCCAGTTTTCTGGCGTTTCTTATTATCTCGATTAATGCGGTCAGTACCGGTATTGCGCGGTTTGAGTTTTTCCCCAATGTGCCCGGCGATGGTGTTCAGGCACAGATTATTATGCAGGACGGTACCTCGGCAGAAATTATGCGTGAGACGCTGTCTAGAGTAGAGGCAGCGGCTTATCAGATGGATACCGATTACCGAGCTGAATACCCTCAGGATAAAGGTTTGTTAGAACATCTGATTTTTTACACTGAATCCGATACTCAGGCGATGTTTATGATGTCTCTGACCCTTCCAGAAGAGCGCAGTATCAGCGCCTTTGATATTGAAAAGCTGTGGCGCGACGCGGTTGGCCCTCTGCCCAATGTGCGTAAACAGCG
>DDCQ01000086.1:0-18692 GCA_002334915.1 Porticoccaceae bacterium UBA2002 | reverse complement strand
GCGAATACAATGGTGTGTTTGATATCTACAACAGTCAGGGCGCCGGTGGTCGCGAAGTGCTGATTAGCCTTAAACCCCATGCCAGCCAGCTGGGTATTAGTCTGGGTGATGTGGCGCGGCAGGTACGTCAGGCATTCTACGGTGAGGAGGTACAGCGGCTGCAGCGGGGTGCAGATACGGTTAAAGTGATGGTGCGCTATCCTTCAGAGGATCGTCGATCTCTGGCCACATTGGAGGCCATGCATATTCGTACTGCCAATGGTGAGTCTGTGGCAATTAATGAGGTAGCGGATATTCAACTGGGTCTGGGGCTGACTGCAATCAACCGTATTGACCGGGAACGCACAGTCACCATCAGCGCAGATGCAGATGCCAGCAAGGTGCAGAGTGGTGAGGTCATCAGCGATTTAACTGAACATTATATACCTCAGTTGCTGGCTAAATACCCGGGCCTTAAATTTGGTCTTGGGGGTGCCAGCGAAGAGGAGCGCAAGCTGATGCAGCGTATGATTATTGGTTTTGTGGCCTCCATGTTTTTGATTTATGGGCTATTGGCTGTGCCATTAAAATCCTATATTCAGCCGCTGGTTATTATGTCTGTTATTCCCTTTGGCTTTATTGGCGCTGTGATTGGTCATCTGCTTTTTGATGTGTCTATCAGTATGCTGTCAATTTTTGGCCTGATTGCTCTGGCTGGCGTGGTGGTCAACGACAGTTTGATACTTGTGGAGTTTGTTAATCGCGGGCGCAGCGACAATGAGTCAATTGATCAGGCACTGCTGGGGGCGGGTAAAAAGCGTTTTCGGGCGATTTTGTTAACCACCATGACCACCTTTGTGGGTTTGCTACCCATGCTATTTGAAACCAGTATGCAGGCCCAGTTTGTGATTCCCATGGCCCTGTCCCTAAGCTTTGGTATTGTATTTGCCACAACCATTACTCTGGTGCTGGTGCCCTGCCTGTATCGAGTCATTTATGATTTGCGCGATTCGAAACGATTTCCTGCGGCTGCTGACGAGCAAGCACTGAGCTAAGCACTTCGTTAAACTCTGAGCCAGGGGCACAAAACCCGCGTAAAAACCTGCACTGAGGGCAGGTTGCGGCTACAATGCGCCCTGTTATTAGAAATGCGCCCTGTTATTAAATCATTCACCGGAGTTTGTTTGGTGCTTCGCTTTATTGAATCTTCAAAATTGCCCACCCGCTGGGGTACTTTTGATATCCATGGTTTTGAGGACCCATTTAAGGGTAAAGAGCATATTGCCATTACCATGGGTGACTGTGCTGCTGCTGAGCCACTGCTTATCAGAATTCATTCGGAATGCCTGACTGGTGATGCGCTGGGAAGCATGCGCTGTGACTGCGGTGAGCAGTTGCAGGAAGCGATGAAGCGTATCTCAGAGCTGGGCCGTGGCGCGATTTTATATCTGCGCCAGGAGGGCCGCGGTATCGGGCTGGTCAATAAAATTCGTGCCTATAATCTTCAGGATCAGGGTGCTGATACGGTTGAAGCCAATGAGCGATTGGGTTTTGGCGCTGATATGCGTGACTATTCAATCTGCGCGCCCATGCTGGAGCATCTGGGTACCAGACAGGTCCGCTTGATGACCAATAACCCCCGCAAAATTAACGCTCTTAAAGATTTGGGTATTGATGTGGTCGATCGCGAGCCTATCCAGGCTGATAGCAACCCCCACAATGTGCAGTATCTGTCTACCAAGGCAGGCAAATTGGGCCATATGTTTAAGGATAAGAGTAACCACAAGGAAACAGACGAGTGACAGTTCAGTCAAAAGGGTTGGCTAAAAGAATTATTCCCTGTCTGGATGTGGACAAAGGGCGCGTAGTCAAAGGCGTACAGTTTGTCGATATCCGCGATGCCGGTGATCCTGTAGAAGTAGCTCGGCGCTACAATGAACAGGGCGCCGATGAAATTACCTTTCTTGATATTACCGCCAGTCACGAAGACCGGGATACCACTCTGCATACAGTTGAACGCATGGCAGGTGAAGTCTTTATTCCCCTCACCGTGGGCGGCGGTGTGCGCGAGTTGCAGGATATTCGCAATCTGCTAAATGCCGGTGCCGACAAAGTGGCTATTAATTCCGCAGCAATCCATAACCCGGAATTGGTCCGTGAGGCGGCGCAGCGCTTTGGCTCTCAGTGTATTGTGGTGGCTATAGATGCCAAGCAGGTCGAGCAGGGTGATAATCCGCGCTGGGAGATCTTTACCCACGGTGGCCGCAAGCCAACGGGTATCAATGCGATTGAATGGGCAGAAAAAATGGCAGACTTTGGTGCCGGTGAAATTCTGTTGACCAGCATGGACCGTGATGGCACTAAAAATGGTTTTGACCTGAATCTAACATCGCGAATCAGTGATGCGGTTAATGTACCGGTAATAGCTTCTGGTGGTGTAGGCAATTTGCAGCATCTGGTGGATGGCATTCTCGAAGGCAAGGCCGATGCTGTGTTGGCGGCCAGTATTTTTCACTTTGCTGAGTATACAGTCCCCGAAGCCAAGGAATATATGGCTCAGCGCGGGGTTAATGTGCGGCTATAAAGTGCCCGGCTATAAAGAACCCGGCAAAAAAAACCGCACTTGCGTGCGGTTTAAACATAACAGCTTGTACAGGGCCATGCATTTACATTGGGTTGATTCTTAACAGTGGCTTCATCAAAAAGCCAAAGGGGTTAGCCAGTTTAATAGGTGCCTTTAGAGCTGAGAGGCAGATGCATTCTCCATTCTGCGCTCCCATGGGCTGGTGCACATCGCCGGGCTGGCGAACCAAAAAATCACCTTCTTTATAAACCGAACGCTCATCAGAGAAGCTGCCCTTGAGGACCACGGTATATTCCACACCACTGTGGTCATGCTTTGGGGTTTTACCGCCAGCGCAGATTCTATGCAGTGCCACTTCAAAGTCGCTTTGGCCTGTTTTAAAACGGGCGATATCTACAGAGGCCGAAAGGCGCTTCCAAATAGGTTTGTGTTGAGGATTCTTAATCAGTTTGCTGACCGAGTGTGGGAACCCCTTTACTTCTGTCGCAACTGAGGGCTCTGGGTTTGCTTCCGCGCTATCAATCTTTGCCATCACCGAATCAAAAAGGCTGTCGTCAACTTCGGCGCTCTCTGCTTCGGCCATCAATTGCGACCCTACCTGGTCGAGGCGCAGCAGCTCCGTGCGGCACTGTTCACAAAAATGTAAATGTGCGGACACACAGATAGATGGCGCTGTAGCCAGGGTGCCGGCTGAAAATTCCACCAGCATAGTAGCGTCTGGATGGTGGGTTAGATTATAACTCATGGGATAACTCATCTCGGTATTCTGGAGAGACCAGGATCTGCATTTTCTGCAGGGCCAGCCTTACTCGTGATTTAACGGTTCCCAGGGGCAGACCAAGCTCTTCAGAGGCTTCTGCATGGGATTTTCCTTCGAGATAAACTTTACGCAGAATCTCATCCTGCTCTTTGGGCAATTGAGAGAGAGAATCTTGCACCTTGCTCTCGCTGCGCTTTTGGCGCAGCAGCGAGACAGGGGTTTCCTCATCAGGCTCATGCCAGTAATCTTCGTTCTCGAGGGGTAAATGTTGGGTATTGCTTTTGCGCCGGAGCATATCAATGCGACAGTTGCGCGCTACGGTATAAATCCAGGTGGTTGCCGAAGCTTTCTCTGGGTTATAACCTGCGGCTTTCTGCCACACTTTTATCATCACTTCCTGCACCAAATCTTCGCTCAAACCGGGGAACCATCCCTGATGCCGGTTAGCTTGGGCGAAGCTTTTTAACAGAGGTGCAAAGTGCTTAAAAAGTCGAGCAAAAGCCTGTCGATCGCGATTCTCACCCACGGCAATCAGAAGCACACTCCACTCGTCCGAGCGCTTCTCCGGGCTGTTTAGTACAGCGACTTTACCAGTCGGCTGATTATTTTCGTCTACGATATCTATGGTCTTTCTCAACATGCCTACACTGCCAATTGCTACCTTAACAGCTTTACGGGGCTTTGCATCTGATGGATCACCAAATATTGCTGTTAGCAGCAGTTCACATGCGTTGATAACCCTGTATTATCAATGGCATAACGAAAAAGAGTGTTAAATGCCCAGAAAACTGCCGTCCCTCAATGCACTGCGAGCCTTTGAAGCCGCCGCGAGGCTATCGAGTTTTACTCAGGCTGCCGACGAGCTATGCGTGACTCATGGTGCGATAAGTCAGCAGATCCGAGTACTTGAGGACTATTTCGGTCAGCCTCTTTTTGACCGCATACATGGCAAGGTTGTGCTCAATAGCGCCGGGTTGGTCCTGTTGCCGGTTATTAGTGATAGCCTCGACCAAATTGAGACCGTTAGCAGCAAACTCAAGGCTGGCAGTGGACCTGAGATCCTAACCGTTAATGCAACTACAATTTTTGCCTCCCATTGGCTTATTGCGCGCCTGCGAGACTTTCAGCAGAGGCACCCGGAGATTGAGGTTCACCTGGCCCCAACGCCAGCCTTCCCCGATAATTTAGGGCGCGGAATAGATGTGGCTATCCGCTGGGGGGCGTCTAATATGGCCAATACTAGGGTCGAGAAACTGATTGATGTGGATACCTTTGTGGCCTGCGCTCCCAGCCTGATCCATGGTGCAAACCCACTGCTCAAACCAGAGGATCTTATGGCTCATAATTTGATCCATGATGATGATGGTCAGGCCTGGCAGATTGTATTGCAGGAGCTCGGCGTTAAGGGGCGCAAACCCGCCAAAGAGCTATTTTATGCTGATTCTGGACTGGCCCTGCAAGAGGCGGTAGAGGGTGGAGGGTTAATTGTAGCCGGCAGTTTGCTAGCGGCCCGAGATTTGGAGGCAGGGCGCCTGGTTATTCCTTTTGAATGCTTTATCCCCCACCGCAAGGACTATCACCTCTACTATCCCGAGCAGACTGCCAGTCAGCCCAAGGTAGAGCTTTTTTGTGCCTGGATCCATGAGCAGGCCGCCATATACCGCTATAACAGGCTGGATTATCGCCGCTTTATGCCCTGAGCCTATGTTAGCTCTGTTAGTTTTTCTAACAAAAGCTGATAAAAATTATCGTTTGTAGGTTGGCTTGCAGCCACCTTAAGCTGGATACTCATATTAACAGGTTAGGTATCAACCTTGATGTTGCAGTCTCCAAGTCGCATTTTTCACCGCAATCTTAATGCCCAGTTACCCGTAGCTATTGCAGGTGAGGGCGTTTATATCCGCGACAAACAGGGGAATAGATATCTGGATGCCTGCGGCGGTGCTGCAGTCTCATGCCTGGGTCATGGTCATGCCAGAGTCATAGACTCAATCAAACATCAGCTCGACTCCATGGCCTATGCTCACAGCGGATTTTTTACCTCGGAGCCCAGCGAGCAACTGGCGCATTTTTTAGCCCACCGTGCTCCAGACGATATTGAGCAAGTCTACTTTCTGTCCGGAGGCTCAGAGGCGGTAGAGGCAGCGCTCAAAATGGCGCGGCAGTATTTTCTTGAAGCTGGGCAACTCAGCAAGCACAAATTTATTGCCCGTCGCCAGAGCTATCATGGCAATACCCTGGGTGCACTGAGTGTTAGTGGCAACAGGTGGCGGCGCCAGCAGTTTGAGCCAATGCTGATGAATATTGAGCATATCAGTCCATGCTATGCCTACCGCGATCAATTGGATGGTGAAACCGAGCGAGACTACGGACTGCGTGTGGCTAATGAGCTGGACAGCAAAATTGAAGAGATGGGGGCGGAGAATGTTATCGCCTTTATTGCCGAGCCAGTTGTGGGTGCTACCGGTGGTGCGTTGGTACCGGCTCCAGGTTACTTTAAACGTATCCGCGAAATATGTGACAAGCACAATATATTGTTAATTCTCGATGAAGTGATGTGTGGCATGGGCCGCACTGGCTCAATGTTTGCCTGTGAGCAAGAGGCTGTTCGACCGGACATTATCACCATTGCCAAAGGTCTGGCGGCCGGTTACCAGCCGATTGGCGCTACTCTCTGTTCTAATCATATCTACAGTCAGTTTCGTGATGGTTCAGGCGCATTTCAGCATGGCCACACCTATGTGGGGCATGCTACAGCCTGTGCCGCTGCACTGGCTGTGCAGCAGACGATAGAAGACGACAACCTGCTGGACAATGTGAATCGTATGGGTGAGCTGTTAAACCTGGCGCTGCATGATCGCTTTGGCGAACATCCCTATATTGGCGATATTCGCGGTCGTGGACTGTTTCGGGCCCTGGAGCTGGTGGCTGATCGCGACACCAAGGCGCCCCTGTCGCATGAGTTGTCCATTGCCGCCGAAATCAAGAAACAGGGCATGGCCCAGGGATTGGCCTGTTATCCCAACAGTGGCACCATTGATGGTTTAAACGGCGATCATGTGTTGCTGGCGCCGCCCTATATCATTGACCAGACCCATGTTGAGGAGATTGTAGACAAGCTGGGCCTGGCTGTAGATGCAGCACTAAACTCAAAAGGAATACTCATCTGACAGCTCCTAGTCCAATAATGATTGCTGTGGCTCCCAATGGGGCGCGCAAGCAAAAAGACGATCACCCGGCCCTGCCTATTAGCCCAGCAGAGCTGGCGGAAACTGCTGTGCAATGCCGCGATGCTGGCGCCTGCATGATTCACTTGCATGTGCGCGATGCCGGGGGCGGACATTCTTTGGATGTGGATGCCTACAGGTTGGCGACCACAGCTGTGCGCGATGCGGTGGGGCCGGATATGGTCATTCAGATCACCACAGAAGCTGTGGGAATCTACACTGTAGATCAGCAAATTAGCATGGTTCAGCAGGTAAAACCCGAGGCAGTTTCACTGGCAATTCGTGAGCTCTGCGCTGGTGCTGATGATGAAATTAAAGCGGGCCAATTTTTTAGCTGGTTGAACAGAGAGAAAATTTGCCCCCAGTACATTTTGTATTCTGTTGAGGATGTAATGCGATTTAACAGTCTGCGTCAGCGGGGGGTTATTCCTGGTGATACTGTTTGCGTTTTATTTGTGCTCGGTCGTTACAGTAAAACTGGGGCATCTTCGCCACAGGAGCTGTTGCCCATGCTTAGAGCTGCAGACGACGGGATTATCTGGTCGGTGTGCGCCTTTGGAGCCTCGGAGGCGGCCTGTATGCTATTGGCGGCTGAGTTGGGTGGTCATGCCCGCGTGGGGTTTGAAAATAATATGCAGCTGGTAAGTGGCGAGCTAGCATCAGATAACAGTGCATTAATTACTCAGGTGGTGGATGCTGTTGAACCTTTTCAGCGCTCCAGCGCATCAGGTATGGAGGCGAGAGCTATAATGCAGCTGTCAAATCGATAGGACGTGAAATAAAAATAAAAGTGAGACCAAAGTGGAATAAAAAGGATGAAGGGGGTGACGAAGGGTTCCTATTCGTCGTTTAGAAATATAAGCTAATTAAGTAGTACAAAGTAATTTCATAATAATATTTTTTGGGGGAGTAGCATGACTTATTTTAAAAAAGCCTCGTTAGTAGCTGTGGCAGTTTCCGCAGTTGTGGGATCAGCGCAACCTGCTTTTGCGCAGGGTGGCGAAGCCGCTGAACTTGAGGAAGTAGTAGTAATGGGCAGCAGAAGCAATAAGCCCAGATCTGCCGCTGACTCAACAGTGCCTGTAGATGTATTTTCTGAAGCTGAACTATCAGCCTTTGGTAACCAGGCAGATATCACTGATACTTTAAAAGCATTGGTGCCTTCTTATACAGCCACGCCAGCAACTGGTGATGGTAGTGCATTTATTCGCCCTACATCACTGCGCGGTATGGCGCCTGATCAGGCGCTGGTGCTGGTTAACGGCAAGCGTCGTCACCGTTCTGCTCTGGTGCAGTTTTTTGCGCCTGCGGCTGGTAATGGTGCCCATGGTGTTGATGTGGCCATGATTCCAGGTATCGCACTGAAAAATATTGAAGTGTTGCGCGATGGTGCAGCGGCTCAGTATGGTTCTGACGCTATTGCTGGTGTGATGAACCTGCAGCTGAAAGATGCCGCCGAGGGTGGTTCTATTCAGGTTCAGCACGGTGAGTTCTTTGAAGGCGAACAGTCTACAAGAGTGGCTGCCAACGGTGGCTTTGC
Source organism: Porticoccaceae bacterium UBA2002 (assembly GCA_002334915.1). Classification (GTDB taxonomy): domain Bacteria; phylum Pseudomonadota; class Gammaproteobacteria; order Pseudomonadales; family Porticoccaceae; genus HTCC2207. Next base: position 10,602 of record DDCQ01000086.1, on the reverse strand, counting down.
TCTTGGTGAAAATGGCTTCTTAAATGTCAGTTTTGAGTCTGTTGATAACGACGCACTTTCGCGCGGTATTCAGCGTCCTGTTGGTCAGGGCCTGATCGATGCAGGTGTACCCAATGTAGGTGCGGATTCTCCTTTCGGTGATGCACCTTTCGTGCAGACCTGGGGTCGACCCGAAACCAGTGGCGATCGTCTGTTTTTCAACGCTGGCATGACAGATCCAAATACTGGTGTTGAGCTCTATGCTCACGGTGGCTATGCGGAGACCGATGGTCGTTATCGCTTCTTCTATCGCGCAGGTTATGACACTGATTGCTCTGCTGCACACAGCACCATTGCGGCGCTCTGTCAGGAAGATAACTGGGTAGACGGCACATTGCGACAGGGTTATACCCCTTACCTGGATGGTGCTCAGACTGATATTTCATTGGTCGGTGGTATTCGTGGTGAGATGGAGTCTGGCATGACTTATGACATCAGTCTGAGTCGCGGTGCCAATGAGCTGCGTTATCTGCTCAATAACACTACAGCGCCCAACCAGGGTGTAGCTGCTGATGGGTCTTTCCAGCGCGACTTTGATCTGGGCGGCTATGATCAGGAAGAAATCAACTTTAACGCAGACTTTAGCAAAGCCATTGGTTCTGATATGAACCTGGCTGTGGGTCTTGAGTGGCGTGAAGAGACCTTCACTACAGTACCTGGCGAGCTTGCCGCTATCAATGGTAATACCAGTGGTATGAGCAGTGTTAAGCCTGCAGATGCCGGTGCATTCTCAAGAGATAACGTGGCTGTTTATGCTGATTTAGAGCACGATGTTAGCGATGATCTGCTGATGCAGTACGCCTTGCGCTATGAGGACTTCTCTGACTTTGGTAGCACCGCCAACGGTAAGATTGCTGGCCGCTACACTCTGAGCGACAACCTGACTATCCGCGGTTCTATGTCGACTGGCTTCCATGCTCCTACGCCCGGTCAGGCCAATGTAAGTACCGTTATCACTACCTTTGACGGCACTACTGGTCTGCAGGTTGAAGAGGGTCTGGTACGTCCAACCAGTGCAGCTGCACTGGCAGTAGGCGGCGCGCCGCTCAAAGAGGAAGAGTCGGTTAACCTGAGTCTTGGTTTTACTACAGACCTGACTGACAACACCAGCCTGACCTTTGATATGTATCAGGTTGCTGTCGATGATCGTATCTACCGCACAGGTGATATCCCCAATGGTACTGGTGGTTCAGTGTCTTTCTATACCAATGCACTGGATGTAGAGCATCAGGGTTTCGACCTGGTACTGTCTTCTTCATTCGAGCTGGTGTCTGGAATGGAGACTACTGCTAGTCTGGCCTTTAACCACAATACTATAGATGTTACTGGTCAGAAGACTATCAACGGTATTCAGCCAGTAAGAGACTCTTTGGTTGAGGATATTGAGAATAACTATCCTGAAAACCGCTGGGTACTCAATACGCTGACCAATATCAGTGATGATCTGAGCCTGATGGCCCGTGTTAACTTCTACGGCGAGCACTATGATGAGCGCGGTACCATTGGTGCAGAAACATCACCATCGGCGCAGATTGACAGTATTATCTACTTGGATATCGAACTGGGTTATGATGTTAGCGAAAACCTGCGAATCACTGCTGGTGGCTCCAATATCCTCGACGAGTATGTGGATGAAATTGGCGCACCCAATGCCAACCGTATGAGTGTGGGCTTGCAATACCCACGTCGCACCGCGGCAAACTACGAAGGTGGTTCCTGGTACTTGCGAGCTAACTACAGCTTTTAATTAGATGTTCAATTAAAACTGGCTGAGCGGGCTCATTAAATTTTCTCTAAAGCATAATAGGGTTGAATAATGAGTCTGACTCAGCGAATAGTTGCCGCAATGGTTTCGGGCCTCCTGGTGGGGGCCCTTCTTAATTTTCTCTCCAGTGGTAATCTGGGTTCCACTGCTGCTGTTATCTGGCTTGATCTGTATCTGGTCGATGGCCTGTTCGATACTGTTGGGCAAATTTTTGTCCGCTCCCTAAAGCTGTTGGTTGTACCTCTGGTATTTGTCTCCTTGGTCTGTGGTGTGGCCTCTCTGGGCAATAATTCGCGCATGGCTGTTGTCGCCAGTAAAACAGTAGCTCTGTATATGACAACCACCGCACTGGCTATTGCTCTGGCGGTCACAGTGGCCAGCATTGTGCAGCCCGGTGTGGGTGTGGATCTGGCTATGACATCAGAGTTTGTGGCCAAAGAGGCGCCGCCGTTAAAAACGACCATTATTAATATGTTCCCCAGCAACCCAATCCAGTCTATGGCTCAGGGCAGCATACTGCAGGTGATTGTATTTTCCCTATTGATGGGCTTTGCCATCTCAAAGAGCGGCGAGACAGGCCAGCGGGTGGGCAGCATATTTACTGCATTGAATGAAGTGATTATGAAGATGGTTATGATTCTGATGAATCTGGCGCCCTATGGCATCTTCTGTCTTTTAGCTAAATTATTTGCCGGCCTGGGTATTGGTGTGATTTTGAGTCTGGCCAAGTATTTTTTCACTGTGGTATTTGTGCTGCTGTTGCACAGCTTTGGTGTCTATTCATTAATTTTCAAAACTGCTACCGGCCTCAGTGTCAGACGGTTCCTTAGCAAAATGCGTCCGGCGCTGATGTTTGCATTTAGTACAGCTTCCAGTGGTGCCACCATGCCAGTGACTCTGCGTACCGTGGAGCAGCGAATGGGTGTCAATAACAGTGTTGCCTCCTTCACCGTGCCCCTGGGCGCCACCATCAATATGGATGGCACTGCGATTATGCAGGGAGTGGCTACAGTATTTATTGCCCAGGCCTATAATATTGGTTTGGGTATGGATGCTTATCTCACCGTGGTGCTGACTGCCACTCTGGCCTCAATTGGCACTGCAGCCGTGCCCGGCGTGGGTCTGGTTATGTTGGTGATGGTACTTAACCAGGTAGGTCTTCCGGTGGAGGGCATAGGCCTGATTATAGGCGTGGATCGCTTGCTGGATATGATGCGCACGGCGACCAATGTGACCGGTGATGCCATGGTTACCAGCGTTGTTGCCAAAACTGAGGGCTATATGGATACAGATATCTTTAATGATCCGGAAGCCGGGGTTATTAGGCAGGTTTAGGGCAAAATATGGTGCTATGCTTAGGTTTTATTTGCGTCAGAGTATTGTAGGTATTTCGCCCCATGAATCAGTTTCAGGTCATTGATCAACAGCTTTCCAAGACAGATGTCACTGCCTATGGCAATCAAATAGCGCTGCTTTACCAGCACCATATCGCCGAAAAATCATTGCGCTTTCAAGCCATTCTGGAAGCCACTGGTTACGAAGATCTGCTGATTGGGTCGGGTGAGACCAAGATGCAGTTTCAGGATGATATGGCTTATGCCTTTAAGGCCAACCCTTATTTTCGTGAATGGGTGCCTCTGGCCACCAGAGCTGGTTGTTATTTGCAGATCACTGGCGCAGCCAGCAAGCCGAGATTATTTCTCCTGAGCGTCGAAGATATCTGGCACACAGCGCCCGAGAGTCTGCCTGCAGGGTTTGAGCAGGCCTTCGATATTATTGAATATGCCAGCATAGATGAGGTAAAAAAATGCCTCGGCACAGCCACTGCCTTTATCAATGAAACCAATGAACTGGAGGCGGTGGCTGAGTTCTGGAATCCACAGGCTGTGCTTCACCAGATTGATTTTCAGCGCCGAGGAAAGACTGCCTACGAGCAGGAGTGCGTGCGTGAAGCTAATCGCCGGGCAGTTCCTGCCCATCGCGCCGCCCAGCAAGCCTTTATGCAGGGTGCCTCTGAGGTGCAGATTGCCGCTGCTTATCTGGCCGCCTGCGACTGCCGCGAGAATGAAATGCCCTATGGCATTATCGCCGGGGTCAATGAACATGCCGCCGTATTGCATCACCATAATTTATTTAAGCAGCCCCAGACGCCGCGCAGTTTTTTGATTGATGCCGGGGTTGAAGTCTATGGTTATGCCTCGGATATTACTCGCACCTATGCCTATGATTCGGGCAGTGATTTTGCCGCCATGATTGAGGTGATGGATAAAAAGCAATTAGAGCTCTGTGCCGAGGGCGGTATTGGCAAAAGCCCCGTGGATATCCATGTGCTTTCCCAGCATAAAATTGCCGAGATACTGATTGAATTTGATGTGCTGAAAATATCGGCAGAAGAGGCCGTTGCCAATAATATAGCGGCTTCTTTTTACCCCCATGGGCTGGGGCATCATCTGGGCTGCAATGTCCATGACAAGGGCAGCCAACTGGCCAATGCCCAGGGTGATATGCTGCCGCCACCAGAGAAGTATCCCAAGCTGCGCTCCGGCGCCCCTATGGTCGCCAACCAGATTCATACAGTCGAACCTGGGCTGTACTTTATTCCTGCCTACCTGGAGAAGCTCAAAGCCGGAGAGCATACCAGCTCGATTAACTGGTCAAGAGTCGATGAGTTTGTGCCCTATGGAGGTATTCGCATCGAAGATAATATTATTGTCCATGCCGATAACAGTCTGGAGAACCTCACCCGCGATGCCTTTGCGGGAAGCCAGTAGCGAACTGACAGTACAGGGCCCCAGTGACCGATTACGAATCTATCTTTAAGGCTGCCAGTGCCTGCTGCTTAATCTGCAGCTTGTAGATTTTTTCTGAGGCGGTTACCTCTTCTCCAAGACGCTGATCGGGCACCGATTAAACAGCGGTCTAGTATTGAGATTCAGGCAGTCGAACTACCATGCCCTCCATTGCTGCGGTCACCTTGACCTGACAGGCCAGGCGGCTGGTTTCCTCTGTATCGTCGACCATCTCCAGCATCTCTGCTTCATCCGCGGCTGCGCTGCCTGCAGCTTGGCTCCAGGCGGGGTCGATCATACAGTGGCAGGTGCAGCAGACACAGCAGCCGCCGCACTCAGCAACAATGCCCTCGATCATATTGTCCAGTGCGCCCTGCATCAGGCTGACGCCCTCTGCCACATTGACGCTATATTCAGTGCCATCGGCTTCTATATAGTTGATTACCGGCATATTATTGCTCCGTGATTAATGTTTTTAGTTCGGTTGTTTCATCGGCCAGTACCGCCATATCTACGGGCTGGGCCTGCAAAATAAGTTTTTTTGCCAGCATAAAATCTTTGGGGCGGTTGATGCAGTCGGCGGCGAGAATTGTATTGTCTTTTAGATAGAAGACAGTAAAACTGCGGCTGGCTTTGTCGCCCCTGATGATGGCATCTGTATAACCCTGGTTCATTCCGGCAATTTGCAGTTTGACATCATATTGATCAGACCAGAACCAGGGCAGTTCGGCATACTGTTTGTCTAGGCCACAGATGCTGGCGGCTGCTGCCTTGGCCTGTTCAGTGGCATTGGGCACAGACTCCAGTCGCAATCTGGTATTAAGAATTGCATTGGGGTGGTTGGTACAGTCGCCCGCAGCCACAATATCCGGGTGGCTTGTCTGGGCAAATTCATTGACCAGAACGCCATTGTCCACCTCCAGTCCCGCCTCTGAGGCTAATTCGGTATTGGGGATAACACCTATGCCAATAATCACCATATCCGCAGCAATTTTAAGGCCATCACCGCAGACAACGCCGCTGACGGCACTGTCGCCCTCAAGGGCTGTGGCCATAGTGTTGCACCTGATATCGACGCCATTTTCCCGGTGCAGACGCAGATAAAATTCGGAGGTGGTTTCGGAGGCCACGCGCTTTAGTAGCCGTGACTCTGTTTCCAAAACGGTCACAGCTATACCCAGTTTGCTAAGTGATGCGGCTGTCTCCAGGCCAATATAGCCACCACCGATAATCACGGCGGTTTTTGCACTGGCGGCAGATTGCTGGATACCAGTAACATCATCCATGGTGCGCAGATAGTGAACGCCCCGCAGGTCGGCGCCGGGAATAGGCAGTGGTCTGACTCTGGCGCCAGTGCACAGGGCGAGCTTGCTAAAACCCAGGGTTTGGTTGTTGTCTAACTCCAACTGATGAGCCTGCACATCTATGCGCTTAACCTTAACGCCCAGCATAAAATTTACATCGAGCTTTTCATATGCTGCCGGCGCTCTCAGTGCCAGTTGCTCTTTGCTGCTATCGCCAGCCAGATAGGCTTTGGACAGGGGCGGGCGCTGATAGGGCATATGATTTTCTTCACTAATAACTGTAATACCGCCATCCCAGCCATTTTGCCTTAGGCTGATAACCAGTTGCACCGCGGCATGGCTGCCACCAATGACCACAGCGGATCCTGTATTACCCATAAAATCTTTTAACCGTTCTTATTTTGGCAGCAGTGTAGTCGTAAATGCCCCTGAGGAAAACGGCTTAAAGTGAATTAATCTGCTGGCAAGGTCCCAGAATAGGTGTAAATAGATTAAAATGCCCGCCCTGGTCAAAGGCCTTCTAGTGACAGTTTCATGGAACAAAATTCGCCACAGCAACATTCCAGATTGGGTATTGGTATCGATTTTGGTACCAGCAACAGTGCAGCTGCCATTTTTGATGGTCAGCAACTGGTGCTGGTCAAGTTAGCGCCTCCCGACAGCATTATGCCGTCGGCCAACTATATAGATAAGCAATATGTCTCTGCCATTGGCCAGCAGGCAATCGATAGTTATATCAGTGGCAATCGCGGGCGCAAGGTGGAGCTCAGTGCCCAGCTGCTCGGTGAGGCGCGCACCGGCACTGGGGGCGGTGAGACTGCCATGGGTGGCCCCGGAGAGTCCGATACCAATAAGGTGTATGGCCAGGCATTCAATGATGGCAGTTTGCCGGGGCGGCTATTTCGCGGTACCAAAAGGCTTCTGGGCGACAGGGTAAATGATCGCATTGCTATCTTTGATCGATCATTCCGTCTGGTGGCACTGGTTACGCCCATACTGCTGGGTATTCGTCAGGCCCTTGAGGCAACCATGGGGAAGTCGGTCAGCCATGCCTGTATTGGCCACCCGGTAAACTTTGAGGGCAGTGGTGATGGACGCAACAGTACCGCTCTGCAGCGATTGGGTGAGTCCTATGGTCATGCCGGTATTAGCCAGCAATCATTTTGCCCCGAGCCCACGGCGGCAACCATTAGCTATCTGCACAATAACCCCCAGAGTCGCGATGAGTTAGTACTTACTGTAGATTTTGGTGGCGGCACTCTGGACTTCAGTGTGCTGCGCCGCAAGGGCTCAAGCTTTGAGGTGGAGGCGACCCATGGTATTGCTCTGGGCGGAGACAGAATTGACCAGTGTATTTTTCGCGAGCTGGTATTCCCGCTACTGGGCAGGGGCGAGCGCTGGAGTCGTGTGGTGGATGGCTCGCCGGTGGATACTTTGTTCCCCTTTGGTGAGTACCAGGAGTTGCTGATCAATTGGCCGATCAGCTATATGCTTAACCAAAATAAATTCACCGCTCCGGTGATGCAGCGTATGGCACAGGCGGACCAGGCGGCGGATAAATTTAAACGCCTCTATGATCTGATTCAGCAAAATTACAGCTACCAGGTCTTTGAGGCAATCAAGGCCTTTAAAGCCCAACTGTCGGTGGCTGAGGCGGCAGTGCTGGATATCCCCGAAATTGATATTCAGGCAGAGGTAGAGCGCTGGGAGTTTGAAGCCATGATAGCTCCGCTGCTATTCGAATTTGAACAGGCTATTGCCAAAATACTCGATAAGGCGGGTTATCAGGCCAGAGATATAGATCTGGTGCTGCGCACCGGTGGCTCATCGTTAATTCCTGCGGTAAAGGATATTCTCGACAACCGGTTTGCCGGCAAGGTGGTGGAGCACGACCCCTTTACCAGTGTGGCGGCAGGTCTTGCCATAGCTGATTACCATCAGTATGCCGAGGCAGATCTAAGCTAAATCTGCTACTTTTTGGCTAAATAACTTACTTGCATGTAACAAGCAAGATTATTAGACTGTGCCGCTAAACACAGGCTTTTATGCCCGGAGCTACTATGAGCAAGCCCTCAGCCAAAATAGATAAACTGTCTGCGCCTGATACCAGCCCTCAAGGGGCACCACCGCCACTGCGCTTTGTTACCGCCGCCAGCCTTTTTGATGGTCACGATGCCTCAATCAATATTATGCGCCGCATTCTGCAGGGGGCCGGGGTAGAGGTTATTCATCTGGCTCACAATCGCTCGGTAGCCGAGGTAGTGGAAACTGCATTGCAGGAAGATGCTCAGGCCATTGCCATCAGCTCCTATCAGGGTGGCCATGTGGAGTACTTTAAATATGCGATAGATTTGTTGAAACAGGCGGGGGCACAACATATTCGTGTATTTGGCGGTGGCGGTGGAGTGATTGTTCCCACGGAGATTGCTGAGCTCCAGGAATATGGCGTAGAGCGTATTTACTCGCCCCATGATGGCCAGAATATCGGCCTGGTGGGTATGATTGAGGATATGATCCAGCGTAGCTCTCTGCACTCGGGTTCGCCGCTGATAACAGAGTCTAACAAGCTGAATATCGCCGAGGGTGGCCTGCGTAATTTGGCGACTTTAATTACTGCTATTGAGCGCGGTGAGCTGGACGAAAAGCAGCTGGGCTCTATTCGCGAACAGGCGCAGTTTTTAAACAATACTGTGCCGGTGCTGGGTATCACAGGCACTGGAGGGGCAGGTAAGTCATCGCTGACAGATGAACTGATACGCCGCTTCCGTCAGGACAGCGCCGACCAGTTAAAGATTGCTGTGCTGGCCATTGACCCCACCAGGCGCAAAACCGGCGGCGCTCTGCTGGGTGATCGCATTCGCATGAATTCTATCTATCACCCCAATATCTATATGCGCTCCATTGGTACCAGAGGTGCAACGGGCGAAGTGCCTGAGTCGCTGACCGATATTATCAGCGCCATGCGTCTGGGAGGCTTTGATCTGGTGGTGGTTGAAACTCCAGGTATTGGCCAGGGCGATGCCGGCATTGTGCCCTATGTGGATGTGCCAATCTATGTAATGACCCCAGAGTTTGGCGCCCAGAGCCAGCTGGAAAAAATAGATATGCTGGACTATGCCGAGCTGGCCATTATCAATAAATTTGACCGTAAAGGCAGCGATGATGCCTACCGCGATGTGTGCAAACAGATACAGCGCAACCGCGAGGCCTGGGCCCAGTCTCCCGATACCATGCCGGTATTTGGCACCATTGCCTCCAGGTTTAATGATGATGGAGTGACCGCAGCCTATCAGGAATTACTAACATTGCTGCAGGCCAGAGGTCTGCGTCAGTTTGAACAGCATCTACCCCCTGTGACTATTCGCACATCCTCAGAAAAATCTGTGGTGGTGCCCGCTGAACGTCAGCGCTATCTGGCAGAGATTGCCGCTGTGGTGCGCAACTATCACAGCAACGTGGCCGTGCAGGCCAGTCTGGCCCGTCAGCAACAGCAGCTGACAGCCACCAAGGCCATGCTTATTGAGTCCGGGACTGAGGCGCCAGCAGAGATAGACCAGCTAATTGCCAGCCGTGCCAAGAATATGCAGGGCGCGGCCGCAGAGCTGTTGGAAAAATGGCCCTCTGTGGTTGAGGCCTATTCCGGCGACGAAAAAATTGATGTGCTGCCCAATGGCAAGCAGGTCACCACCAAGCTAAATACTATTTCCCTGTCGGGCAACAAGGTTTCACGAGTGTCACTGCCGCGCATGGAGGATCATGGTGAGCTGTTAAAGTGGCTAATGTTGGAAAACCTGCCCGGTGAGTTTCCCTATACAGCGGGGGTGTTTCCCTTTAAGCGCGAAGGTGAGGATCCGGCGCGTATGTTTGCCGGTGAGGGTGATGCCTTTAAAACCAATCGACGTTTTAAGGCGCTGTCGGAATACAGTGATGCCAAGAGACTGTCCACAGCATTTGATTCGGTAACCCTGTATGGCTGGGACCCGGATGAACGTCCGGATATCTATGGCAAGGTCGGCAATGCCGGTGTCTCTATCTGCACTCTCGATGATATGAAAGCCCTCTATGATGGCTTTGATCTCTGCGATCCCATGACCTCGGTATCCATGACTATCAATGGCCCGGCGCCCACTATTCTGGCGATGTTCTTAAATACTGCAATCGACCAGCAGGTTGATCAGTTTGCAGCTGAACACAATCGCCAGCCCAAACAGACTGAGTATGATGAATTGCGCGCCAATGCATTAACCCTGGTGCGCGGCACAGTGCAGGCAGATATTCTCAAGGAAGACCAGGGCCAAAATACCTGTATTTTCTCCACAGAATTCAGTCTGCGTATGATGGGCGATATGCAGCAGTACTTTATTGACCATGCCATTCGCAATTTCTACTCTGTTTCTATCTCTGGTTATCATATTGCCGAGGCTGGAGCCAACCCTATCTCTCAGCTGGCCTTTACCCTGTCCAATGGCTTTACCTTTGTGGAAGCCTATTTGGCCCGGGGCATGGATATTGATGACTTTGCTCCCAATCTGTCGTTCTTCTTCTCCAATGGTATGGATCCGGAGTACACCGTGATGGGCCGGGTCGCCCGGCGCATCTGGGCTACATCGATGCGCGATCGCTACGGTGCCAATGCTCGCAGTCAAAAGCTGAAATACCATATTCAGACGTCGGGCCGTTCTCTGCACGCTCAGGAGATGAACTT
>DDCQ01000071.1:80609-83664 GCA_002334915.1 Porticoccaceae bacterium UBA2002 | reverse complement strand
GTGTTGTAGCCAAGATTATCGACTGATCAGTAATGCGTTAAAAAAGGGGCTCTTTGAGCCCCTTTTTTGACCTCTGAAGTTTGTCAGCCGCTATTTTGGCTGAAGTTAGAAAAAAGAACGGCTGTAGGCGTGAAACTGCTTGACAGTCCCCGGGTGCGGCACTAATATTCGCGCTCCTTTTTCGGGGCTGGTCAGAGCATTATCGGGCAGGCAGCGGAATTTAAAGTAGATATAGCGGAGTTTCGCTACGATGCAAAACCAAAGCATTAGGATTCGTCTTAAAGCCTTCGATCACAAGCTGATCGATACCTCAACCCAAGAGATTGTTGAGACTGCAAGACGTACAGGCGCGCAAATTCGCGGGCCAATACCGTTGCCAACACGTAAAGAGAGATTCACTATTCTGGTTTCTCCCCACGTAAACAAAGATGCGCGCGATCAGTATGAAATCCGCACGCACAAGCGTTTAATCGACATTGTCGAGCCAACAGAAAAAACTGTTGATGCGCTTATGAAATTGAATCTTGCTGCTGGCGTTGAAGTACAGATCAGCCTGAGCTGATAACGACTGTAGCGGTCCGGCATTTTTGCCGGGCAAAACACTAAAGTGTAATGCCTTGAAATAGGCAGCCGTAGCGGGTAAGAGCCCCGTACGCTTAAGAGGTTAAAAAAATGAGTATAGGTATTGTCGGCCGCAAATGCGGAATGACTCGTGTGTTTACCGAAGACGGTGCATCTATCCCTGTAACAGTGGTAGAAGCAACGCCTAATCACATTACCCAGATTAAATCCGCGGAGACCGACGGCTATTCAGCTATTCAGGTCACCACCGGATCACGCAAAGCTTCCCGAGTAACCAAGTCCCAAGCAGGACACTTCGCTAAGGCGGGTGTCGAAGCAGGTCGCGGTCAGTGGGAGTTCCGTTCAGAAGGTTCCGAAGAAGCATTCGAAGTTGGCTCAGCATTAACCGTAGAGCGCTTTGAAGAAGGTCAGAAGGTTGACGTAACCGGTACTTCTAAAGGTAAAGGCTTCCAAGGTGGCGTCAAGCGCTGGAATTTCAGCATGCAGGACGCGACACACGGTAACTCAATCTCTCACCGAGCTCCCGGCTCGATTGGTCAAAACCAGACGCCTGGCCGAGTATTTAAAGGCAAGAAGATGGCTGGTCACATGGGTGCAGAGCAGGTTACTACACAGAATCTAGAAATTGTACGCGTCGACGCCGAGCGCAACTTATTGCTTATTAAGGGTGCCGTTCCTGGCGCTCCTGGTGGTGATATTGTGGTTCGTCCGGCAGTTAAGGCTTAAGGGGAGTGTCCGTGGAATTAGCAATAGCGACACCCAAAGGCAATAAAGGAACCGTCGAGGTTTCAGAGGCTGCTTTTGGCATAGAATTTAACCGGGATCTGATTCATCAGACCGTTGTGGCGTTTCTGGCTGGTGCTCGTCAGGGTACTCGCGCTCAGAAAAACCGTTCAGCTGTCTCTGGTGGTGGTCGCAAGCCATTCCGTCAGAAAGGTACAGGCCGAGCTCGCGCCGGCACCATCCGTGGGCCAATCTGGCGTGGCGGTGGCGTAACCTTTGCTGCTCAGCCTCAGGATCACAGCCAAAAACTCAACCGCAAAATGTACCGCTCTGCAATGCGATCTATTGTTTCAGAGCTGGCTCGTCAAGAGCGTCTGATTGTTGTAGAGAGCTTTGATGTTGAAGAGCCCAAGACTAAGGGTCTGATCGCCAAGCTGGCAGAATTCAGTTTGACTGAGGCTCTTATTATCACTGAAGAAGTTAGTCAAAACCTCTATCTGTCATCGCGCAACCTGCACAAGGTTGATGTTCGCGATGCGGCAGCGGTTGATCCAGTGAGCCTAATTAATTTTGATAAGGTGCTGGTGACTGTTGCGGCGCTGAAGAAACTTGAGGAGATTTTGGCATGAACCAAGAGAGACTCTTCAAAGTGTTGCTAGGTCCGCATATAACTGAAAAAGCAGCTATGTCCGACGGGGCTGCAACTCAGGTTGTATTTAAGGTGGCTACAGATGCCAGCAAACTGGAAGTGAAGAAAGCTGTAGAGCAGCTTTTTGAAGTCAAGGTTGAAGGTGTTCGTGTGGTCAATGTAAAGGGCAAGACCCGTCGCACTCGCACTGGCATGGGCCAGCGCAGCGATTGGAAAAAAGCCTATGTACGATTGGCGGAANNCCGTCGCTTTGTTGTCAGTGTAGTAACGCCTGACCTGCATAAAGGTGCGCCCTATGCGCCGCTTTTAGCGCCCAAGAAAAGAACTGGTGGCCGTAACAGCGCTGGCCGCATTACCGTGCGTCACATCGGTGGCGGGCACAAGCAGCATTACCGTATTGTTGACTTCAAGCGCAACAAAGACGGTATCCCTGCGAAAGTAGAGCGTTTGGAATACGATCCAAACCGCACAGCGCATATTGCATTGCTCTGTTATGCCGACGGTGAGCGTCGTTATATTATTGCTCCCAAAGGGGTTTCAGCTGGTGACACCCTGGTCTCTGGTGAAAACGCACCGATCAAAGTGGGTAACAGCCTGCCATTGCGTAATATTCCAGTGGGTTCAACTATTCACTGTGTTGAGATGAAGCCAGGCAAGGGCGCGCAGATTGCTCGCAGTGCCGCCGCTTCCGTTCAGCTGGTTGCCCGTGAAGGTGCCTATGCCACTCTGCGTCTTCGCAGTGGTGAGATGCGCAAGATTCCGGTTGATTGCCGAGCCACCCTAGGTGAAGTTTGTAACAGTGAGCACAGCTTGCGCTCATTGGGTAAGGCTGGTGCTTCGCGCTGGCGCGGTGTTCGCCCAACCGTTCGCGGTGTGGCAATGAACCCGGTAGACCACCCACATGGTGGTGGTGAAGGCCGAACATCTGGTGGTCGTCATCCGGTATCTCCATGGGGAATGCCTACCAAAGGTTACAAGACGCGCAAGAATAAGCGCACTGACAAATACATTGTTCGTCGTCGCAAATAAGCGCCGATTAGATTATTAAAAGAGGATAGCAAACGTGCCACGCTCTCTAAAAAAAGGACCATTCATTGACCT
>DDCQ01000071.1:72688-80580 GCA_002334915.1 Porticoccaceae bacterium UBA2002 | reverse complement strand
TGGTCGCGTCGTTCTATGATCCTGCCAGATATGGTGGGGCTGACAATCGCTATCCACAATGGTCGTCAACATGTTCCTGTTTTGGTCAACGAAGAAATGGTTGGCCACAAGCTGGGTGAATTTGCTCCGACACGTACCTACAAAGGTCACGTGGCAGACAAGAAAGCCAAGCGCTAAAAGAGGGTTTTGATCGTGGAAGTAGCAGCAAAATTAAAAGGTGCCAGAATTTCAGCGCAGAAGGTGCGTCTGGTAGCTGATCAAATTCGCGGCAAGTCAGTTGAGTCTGCATTAGAAATTCTGCAGTTCAGTGGCAGGAAAGGTGCGGACATTATTAAAAAGGTGCTTGAGTCGGCAATTGCCAACGCAGAGCACAACGATGGTGCTGATGTAGATGAGCTCAGAGTGTCAACGATCTTTGTTGACGAAGGCATGACGATGAAAAGAATCAAGCCTAGAGCAAAGGGCCGTGCGGATAGAATTTTTAAGCGCAGCTGTCACATCACTGTAAAAGTTTCTGAAAAGTAGAATTTAGGTTCGGGAGACCATTCAATGGGTCAAAAAGTACATCCAACTGGCATCCGTCTAGGTATTGTTAAAAAGCATACCTCTACCTGGTATGCCGGTAATAAGGACTATGCGGACAAGCTCAATCAGGACCTCCAGGTTCGAGCATTTGTCAAGAAGAAGCTCGACCATGCATCAGTGAGTCGCATTGATATTGAGCGTCCTTCAGATAGTGCACGCATCACCATTCACACTGCCCGCCCCGGTATCGTTATCGGCAAGAAGGGTGAGGATGTTGAGAAGCTGCGCAACGAAGTGGCCAAGATGATGGGCTGTTCGGTGCATATCAATATCGAAGAGATCCGCAAGCCCGATCTGGATGCCAACCTGGTTGCCCAGAACGTAGCTCAGCAGCTGGAGCGACGAGTAATGTTCCGTCGCGCCATGAAGCGCGCTGTACAGAACGCTATGCGCGGCGGTGCTCTGGGCGTGAAAATTCAAGTTGGTGGTCGTTTGGGCGGTGCAGAGATTGCTCGTTCAGAATGGTACAGAGAAGGTCGTGTACCTCTGCACACATTGCGTGCAGATATTGACTATGCAACTGCCGAAGGTAATACCACATATGGGATTATCGGCGTAAAGGTCTGGATCTTCAAAGGTGAAGTTCTGGGTGGTGAGGAAGCTGAAGCAGCGCCCGCCAAGACACAAGACTCAAGAAACAAGCGATAAGGGTAAAGCGAAATGCTGCAACCGAAACGTACAAAATTCCGCAAGATGCACAAGGGCCGCAACCGTGGTCTGGCTCAGCGCGGCAGCAAAGTCAGCTTTGGTGAGTTTGGTCTCAAAGCGTCTGGACGCGGTCGCCTGACTGCTCGCCAGATTGAGGCGGCTCGTCGTGCCATGACTCGACACATTAAACGTGGCGGCAAGATATGGATTCGAGTATTTCCAGACAAGCCGATTACCAACAAGCCACTTGAAGTGCGTATGGGTAAAGGTAAGGGTAATGTTGAGTACTGGGTGGCGCTAATTCAGCCAGGCAAAGTACTTTATGAAATGGAAGGTGTTAGTGAAGAGTTGGCGCGCGAAGCATTTGCTTTAGCAGCGGCCAAGCTTCCTGTTGCAACTACCTTCGTTAGACGCACGGTGATGTAACCATGAAAGTTAACGAATTGCGTGAAAAGTCAGTTGACGAGTTGAAAGCGGCCCTGGGCGATGAGCTCAAGTCGCAGTTCAAGCTGCGTATGCAGCACGCCACTGGCCAGTTGAACGAAAGCCACAAGGTTAAAGAGACGCGCCGCAATATAGCGCGCATCAAGACTGTTATTAACCAGAAGGCAGGGGAATAATTATGTCTGAACTACAAACTAGCTCACGAACTCTGACTGGTCGTATCGTCAGTGACAAGATGGATAAAACCATCACCGTGATGATTGAGCGACGTGTCAAGCACCCGGTCTACGGGAAAATCTTGACCAAGTCGACCAAGATTAAAGCGCATGATGAAACAAATGATGCGAATACAGGCGATCTGGTAACGATCGCAGAGTGCCGACCTGTCTCTAAGGACAAGTCGTGGAAACTGGTGAATATTGACGAGCGCGCTGTAGCAGAGTAATTCTGTATTTAGCGAAGGTTTCGGAGTAGAAAATGATTCAAACAGAAAGTTATCTTGATGTAGCAGACAACAGCGGTGCGCGTCGTGTGATGTGTATTAAAGTGTTGGGCGGTTCTCACCGTCGCTATGCGCGGGTTGGTGACATTATTAAGGTTACCGTTAAAGAAGCGATTCCCCGCGGCAAGGTAAAGAAAGGCCAGGTGATGAGTGCGGTTGTTGTGCGCACCAAGAAAGGTTTGCGTCGTCAGGACGGCAGCTTGATCAAATTTGATGACAATGCTGCAGTACTGCTGAATGCCAACAACGCACCTATTGGCACACGTATTTTTGGGCCGGTAACTCGCGAGCTTCGCACCGAGAAGTTTATGCGCATTATCTCCCTAGCACCTGAAGTGCTGTAAGCGAGGATTAAGAAATGGCAATGCTGAAAATTAAGCGTGATGACGAAGTGGTTGTTATCGCCGGTAAAGACAAAGGTAAGCGAGGCAAGGTGCTTAAGGTGCTGGAGAATGATCGTTTGCTGGTGTCGGGTATTCAGATGATCAAAAAGCATCAGAAGCCTAATCCTCAAGCCGGTATTCCCGGCGGGATAATCGAGAAAGAAGCACCTATTCAGGTTTCTAATGTGGCTATTTTTAATAGCGCGACCAGCAAAGCCGACCGGGTTGGCTTTAAGGTTCAGGAAGATAACAAAAAGATTCGTATCTTTAAGTCCAACGGCGAAGCCGTAGACGCTTAAGTAAACAGGTAATCGAAATGGCAAGGCTGAAAGAAGTATACAAAACCGAACTGGCTCCCAAGCTTAAAGATGAGCTGGGTCTGGCAAATGTGATGGAAGTTCCTCGCATTACCAAGATCACTCTGAATATGGGTGTTGGCGAAGCGATTGGTGACAAGAAGTCTCTGGAAAATGCAGTGGCTGATCTCACCTTGATCGCCGGCCAGAAGCCAGTGATCAATAACGCTCGCAAATCTATTGCTGGCTTTAAGGTTCGTCAGGGATGGCCGATTGGCACCAAGGTAACGCTGCGCAGTGATCGCATGTATGAGTTCCTGGAGCGTCTGGTGGGTATTGCAATTCCCCGTATTCGTGATTTCCGCGGAATCAGCCCCAAGCAGTTTGATGGCCGTGGCAATTTCTCAATGGGTGTGAGTGAGCAGATTATCTTCCCAGAGATTGACTACGAAAAAATTGATAAGTTGCGCGGTTTGGATATCACCATTACCACCACTGCGCGCAATGATGACGAAGGCCGAGCTTTATTGCGTGCCTTTAACTTTCCGCTGAAAGGTTGAGGTAGTAGATAGATGGCAAAGGTATCCATGGTTCAGCGCGAAGCAAAGCGCGCCAAGACAGTCGCTAAGTTCGCCGCCAAGCGCGCAGAACTAAAAGCAATTATTCACAATGTTGAGGCCTCTGACGAAGATCGTTGGGAAGCCCAGCAGAAGTTACAGAAGCTACCTCGTGATGCGAGCCCCAGCCGTCAGCGCAACCGCTGTCGAGTCACTGGCCGTCCTCACGGTGTCTACAGCAAGTTTGGCCTGTGCCGAAACAAACTGCGCGAATCAGCGATGCGCGGTGAAGTTCCGGGGCTGGTTAAAGCCAGTTGGTAAGTTGAGGAGCCAAACGATATGAGTATGCAAGATCCAGTTTCAGACATGTTGACACGCATTCGTAATGCGCATCACCGCAGTCACCCCGAAGTGACTATGCCCGCCTCTAAGCTCAAGGCTTCTGTTGCCAAAGTGCTGCAGGAAGAGGGATATATTGGCGGCTTCAGCGTCAGTGAAGAAGTTAAGCCCAGCTTGACTATCGAACTGAAGTATTTTGAAGGTCGCCCGGTTATTGAAGAGATTGCGCGCATCAGCAAGCCTAGCTTACGTCAGTATGTAAGTACTAATGACTTGCCTAAGGTGCGCAGTGGTCTCGGTATTGCAGTTATCTCCACCAGTAAAGGTGTGATGACTGATCGCGCTGCCAGAGCTGCCGGTATCGGTGGTGAAGTGCTTTGCACAGTATTCTGATAGGAAAGAAAAATGTCTAGAGTTGCAAATAGTCCAGTAGAACTGCCCAAAGGTGTTGAAGTAACACTTGGTGGCGAAGAGATTTCTGTCAAGGGCTCAAAGGGTACATTGGCCATGCCGATCAATCCCCAGGTGGAAATCAAACAGGAAGACAATGTTCTGACGTTTGCTGCCCGCAGTGGAGATCAGTTTGCGCGCGCCATGTCCGGTACTACAAGAGCGTTGGTCAACAATATGGTGACCGGTGTATCTGAAGGTTTTGAGAAAAAGCTTGAGTTGGTGGGTGTTGGTTACAGAGCTCAGGTTCAGGGCAAGAGCATTAACCTGACACTGGGTTTTTCTCATCCAGTGGTTTATCAGTTGCCAGAGGGTGTTAGCGCTGAGACTCCTAGCCAGACAGAAGTTGTATTGAAGTCTTCGGACAAGCAGAAGCTGGGCCAGGCCGCAGCAGAGATTCGCGCTTACCGTCCGCCAGAGCCCTACAAAGGTAAGGGTGTTCGCATTACTGGTGAATATGTAAGACGTAAAGAAGCCAAGAAGAAGTAACAGGGTAATACGATGAGCGATAAAAAAGTTTCACGTCAGCGCCGAGCAAAACGCGTACGTATGAAGATCCGCGAGCAGGGTGTTACACGTCTGTGTATCAACCGCACTCCACGTCATATCTATGCGCAGGTTATTGCTGCAGAGGGTGACCGGGTTCTGGCTAGCGCCTCGACACTGGATAAAGATCTACGCAGTGGCAGCACCGGCAATGTAGACGCCGCCGCAGCTGTTGGCAAATTAGTTGCCGAGCGCGCAGTAGCTGCTGGTATCAAGGCAGTTGCCTTTGACCGCAGCGGTTTTAAATATCACGGCCGTGTAAAAGCACTGGCAGATGCCGCGCGTGAAGCCGGCCTCGAATTTTAATAGGTAGAAAATATGGCTCTTACAGATCAGAAAGATTCTGCAGCTGAAGGCATGATGGAGAAGCTGGTTCAGGTTAACCGTGTTGCAAAGACGGTTAAAGGTGGACGTATTTTCGCCTTTACAGCCCTGACAGTTGTTGGTGATGGCAACGGTAAAGTAGGCTTCGGTCGCGGAAAAGCCCGTGAAGTGCCAATGGCTATCCAAAAGGCTATGGAAGCAGCGCGTCGCAATATGACTGACGTTTCTCTGGACGGTACCACTATTCAGTACCCAACCAAAGGCATCCATGCTGCATCTAAGATTTATATGCAGCCCGCATCGGAAGGTACTGGTGTTATTGCCGGTGGTGCAATGCGCTCTGTACTGGAATTGGCCGGTGTACAAAATGTACTGGCAAAGTGCTACGGCTCAACTAACCCGGTCAACGTAGTTCGCGCGACTTTTAAAGCGCTGCGAGATATGAAATCACCGGAAGACGTTGCAGCAAAGCGTGGTAAATCTGTAGAAGAAATTCTGAACTAAGTGACGGCATAACGCGCGTCAGTTATTGGAACTGGATCATGGCAAAAGCGAAAATTAAGAAAGTTAAAGTAACTCAAACCAAGAGTTCAATTGGACGATTGAAGAACCACAAGGCCTGTTTGACTGGCTTGGGTTTGCGTCGTATCGGCCACACCGTGGAATTAGAAGATACTCCGTCGGTCCGCGGCATGATCAATAAAGTTAACTATATGTTGCAGGTTGAGGAAGCATAAGATGCGTCTAAACACCCTTAGCCCGGCTCCGGGTCGAATTAAAGAAGGCAAGCGCTGCGGTCGTGGTATCGGCAGTGGTATTGGTAAGACTGGTGGCCGCGGTCACAAAGGTCAGAAGGCTCGCTCGGGCGGTTCAATTCGCCCAGGTTTTGAAGGCGGTCAGATGCCACTGCAGAAACGTCTACCCAAGTTTGGTTTTACGTCGCGTTTGGCAGCAGTGACTGCCGAGATTCGCTTGTCAGAACTGGATAAAGTTGAAGGCGGAATCGTCAATATAGATTCATTGCGCGCTGCAGGCCTTATCAATAACAGCATTTCCCGCGCCAAGGTGTTTAACTCTGGTGCAGTGACCAAAGCGGTTACTCTGGAAGGTGTTGGTGCTACCAAAGGTGCCGCTGCTGCTATTGTTGCTGCTGGCGGCAAGGTTGAAGAGACAGCCTAATGGCGACTCCAGGTGCTATGCCGGTGGGCAACCAGAAGGGATTGGGCGAGCTATGGGCTCGCCTTCGCTTTTTGTTTATGGCCATTATTATTTACCGCATTGGCACCCATATTCCGGTTCCTGGTTTTGACCCGGATCGTCTGGCAGATATGTTCTCCCAGAATCAGGGCACCTATTTAGGCCTGTTTAATATGTTCTCTGGCGGCGCGCTGGAGAGAATGAGTATTCTGGCTCTGGGCGTGATGCCCTATATTTCGGCCTCGATTATTATGCAGCTGCTGTCAGCGACAGTGCCTGCACTAGAGCAGTTAAAGAAAGAAGGCGACAGTGGTCGCCGCAAGATTAACCAGTACACCAGATACGGCACCGTGGTTCTGGCTCTGATTCAGGGTATGGCAATGGCTGTAGGCTTCAGAGCTCAGGGTATGGCCTACGAAGGGTTTGAATTCTTCCTACCAGTTGCCGTTGCTTCATTAGTAGCTGGCGCCATTTTCCTGATGTGGCTGGGTGAGCAGATTACCGAGCGCGGCATAGGCAACGGTATCTCCATGTTGATTTTTGCCGGCATTGTGGCTGGTATTCCTGGCGCGATTGGACAGGCATTGGAGTCAGCGCGACAGGGTGATCTGAATCCGTTGATGCTGATTGTTGTGTTGATTATTGCTGTGGCCGTTGTCTACTTTGTGGTGTTTATTGAGCGTGGTCAGCGTCGTTTGACGGTTAACTACGCACAGCGTCAGGGTCGCAAGGCCTACAATGCGCAAACTTCGCATCTGCCACTTAAAGTCAATATGGCTGGCGTGATTCCGGCCATCTTTGCGAGCAGCTTGCTGCTATTCCCCGCCTCAATTAGCCAGTGGTTTGGCTCAGGGGTGAATGCACCGGCCTGGTTGCAGGACGTGTCGCTATTGATTGGCCCAGGGCAGCCGCTATACGTACTGATGTTCAGTGCGCTGATTATTTTCTTCAGCTTCTTCTACACGGCGTTGATGTACAACCCCAGAGAAGTGGCTGATAACCTGAAAAAAGGTGGTGCTTATTTACCCGGTATACGTCCGGGAGAGCAGACTGCCAAATACATTGATAGTGTGACCACGCGTTTGACCCTGATTGGAGGTATTTACATTACTCTGATCTGTCTGATGCCGCAGTTCTTGAATGTGTACTTTAATGTGCCATTCTACCTGGGTGGTACCTCACTGTTGATTGCGGTTGTTGTAACCATGGATTTTATGGCTCAGGTGCAGTCACATCTAATGTCGCAACAATATGATTCGCTAATGAAGAAGGCCAACCTTAAAAATGTTGGCCGTAAATAAAGAGGTGATGCTGTGAAAGTACGCGCATCGGTTAAAAAGATTTGTCGTAATTGTAAGGTTGTCCGCCGCAAAGGTGTGGTTCGCGTTATCTGTAGTGTCGAGCCCCGTCATAAGCAGCGCCAGGGATAACTGGTTGATTTTTGATAGATCTATCGGTATTCTACCGCGCCTTTTTAGCAGGTCTGAAGGACTGTTAAGCGGGTTGGAAGAGCCGATTAAACCCATAGTAATAGTGGAGTAATGTGAATGGCCCGTATTGCCGGTGTCAACATTCCAGATAACAAGCACACAGTGATTTCACTGACCTATGTGTTTGGTAT
>DDCQ01000071.1:31564-72682 GCA_002334915.1 Porticoccaceae bacterium UBA2002 | reverse complement strand
TGTGCAGACACGGGTATTGCAGAGGACACAAAAATTTCTGCGCTGGACGAAGGTCAACTGGACGCGTTGCGTGCTGCCGTAGGGCAAAACGACGTGGAAGGCGATCTCCGTAGAGAGAACAGCATGAGTATCAAGCGTCTGATGGATTTAGGTTGCTATCGCGGCCTCCGCCNNTCATTTCTAATGGCAAAAGCAGCAACTAAACCGGCCCGTAAAAAGGTCAAAAAGACAGTTATAGATGGCGTAGCTCATATCTATGCTTCTTTTAACAATACTATTGTTACTATCACTGACCGTCAGGGAAATACACTTTCCTGGGCAACTTCCGGTGGATCTGGTTTCCGCGGTTCTCGCAAGAGCACCCCGTTTGCCGCCCAGGTGGCTGCCGAGCGTGCCGGTGAAGCAGCGAAGGACTATGGCCTGAAGAACCTCGATGTTCAGGTCAAAGGTCCAGGTCCCGGTCGTGAGTCTGCGGTTCGCGCACTCAACAATGCTGGTTACAAAATTACTAATATCACCGATGTGACGCCAGTGCCCCACAATGGCTGTCGTCCACCGAAAAAACGTCGCGTGTAAGGGAGATAGAAAATGGCTAGGTATCTCGGACCAACTTGTAAACTCTCGCGCCGCGAAGGAACTGATCTGTTCCTGAAAAGTGGCGTTCGTCCCTTAGAATCTAAATGTCGACACGAAAGTGCGCCGGGCCAGCATGGCCAGCGCCGTGGTCGTCTATCTGATTACGGGGTTCAGCTTCGTGAGAAGCAAAAAGTACGTCGTATTTACGGTGTTTTGGAAAAGCAATTCCGCAACTATTATAAAGATGCGGCTCGCTTGAAAGGTAACACCGGCGAAAATCTGCTGACCCTGCTCGAGCAGCGCCTTGATAACGTTGTCTATCGTATGGGCTTTGGTTCAACTCGCGCTGAATCACGTCAGCTGGTTGCTCACAATTCTATTCTGGTAAACGGCCAGAAGGTCAATATCGCCTCGTTTAGAGTGCAGGAAGGTGATGTTGTAGGTCTTCGCGAGAAGTCTAAAAAGCAGCTTCGTGTGCAAACTGCTCTGCAGTTGGCAGCGCAACGCGGTGAAGTTGAGTGGCTAACTGTCGATAGCAACAAGATGGAAGGCACGTTTACGCGCTTCCCGGATCGCTCTGACTTACCGGCCGAGATCAACGAAAATTTGATCGTCGAACTTTACTCCAAGTAATCGCTTTACAGCTCTTACAGGTAATACTATGCAAAATTCTGCTACTGAATTTCTAACACCACGTAACATTGATGTAACGTCTTATGATGCAAACCATGCCAAGGTGGTTCTCGAGCCATTAGAGCGCGGTTTTGGTCATACTCTGGGTAATGCACTGCGTCGTATTCTGCTGTCTTCTATGTCTGGCTGCGCCATCATAGAAGTTGAGATCGACGGTGTTGAGCACGAATATTCCTCAATTGAGGGTGTTCAAGAAGATGTTATGGAAATCCTCCTTAACCTTAAGGGTGTAGCCATTGTGATGGAAGGTCGCGATGACACTACAGTTAGCCTGAATGTTAAAGGCCCTGGCCCTGTCACCGCTGGCGATATTGAAAGCGATGGCCATATTGAGGTGATCAACCCCGACCATGTTATTGCCAATATCTCTGGCAAGACCAATCTGGGCATGCAGTTGCGCATTGTTCGCGGTCGTGGCTATCAGCCATCTGATGCGCGCATTGTTGACGAAGAAACGCGCAGCATTGGTCGTCTGCAGTTAGATGCTACTTTCAGCCCTATCTTTAAAGTGTCCTATAGCGTAGAGAGTGCCCGTGTTGAAAACCGCACTGACCTCGACAAGCTGGTACTGGAACTTGAGACTAACGGTACCATTGACCCGGAAGAGTCAATTCGCCGTGCAGCCACTATTCTGCAGCAGCAGATGGCAGTGTTTGTTGACCTTGAAGGTGAGACAGCTGCAGAGCCAGAAGAGAAAGAAGAAGAGATCGATCCGATCTTGCTGCGTCCAGTCGACGATCTGGAGCTGACTGTACGTTCTGCTAACTGCCTGAAGGCAGAGAGTATTTATTACATTGGTGACCTGATACAGCGCACCGAAGTTGAATTGCTGAAAACCCCTAATCTGGGTAAGAAGTCTCTTACTGAAATTAAGGATGTATTGGCTTCTCGCGGGCTGTCCCTGGGCATGCGTCTTGAGAACTGGCCACCGGCAAGCTTGAAAAGTGAACGCGAACTCGCCTGAGGCTTGATCGTATAGATATCATTGCTGAGACAGCAACGAATTAAGGAATAAAAATCATGCGTCATCGTTACAGTGGC
Source organism: Porticoccaceae bacterium UBA2002 (assembly GCA_002334915.1). GTDB lineage: Bacteria > Pseudomonadota > Gammaproteobacteria > Pseudomonadales > Porticoccaceae > HTCC2207. The sequence continues at coordinate 70,372 of DDCQ01000071.1, read as the reverse complement.
CGCAAACTGAATAAATCTGGCCCTCACCGCAGAGCTATGTTTCGCAATATGACTGCGTCTTTGGTTGAGCACGAGTTGATTAGAACTACTCTCCCCAAGGCTAAAGAGTTGCGTCGCTTTGCTGAGCCTTTAATCACTCTGGCTAAAGAGGACAGTGTTGCTAATCGTCGACTGGCCTTTGACCGTCTGCGTAACAAGGAGACTGTAGGTAAGTTATTTACCGATCTGGGCCCACGTTATCAGGAGCGTCCAGGTGGTTATCTGCGCATTCTGAAATGCGCCCCTCGCACGGGCGATAATGCGCCTATGGCCTATGTAGAGCTGGTCGATCGCGTTATTGTTGAAGAAGATAGCGAAGTATTAGAGGTGGCTGCTGAATAAGCCCAGGTTGATTAAAAAAGCCGAGCCTAGCTCGGCTTTTTTGTGCCTGTTAAAAACACTGACAAACCACAGAGCTTGAAACTATGGCTCGAGTTAGTCTCGGGCCTAAGCTGGCTCATGAATATATTCGCCACTGTACAGATTCATCAGCCGCATGGGCCCACCCCAGACACAGCCAGTATCCAGAGCATAAACGTAGTTGCCACAGTCCCGTCCCTGCAGAGCCGCCCAGTGGCCAAAGACTATTCTGTCTTCAGCCGTTTTTCTATTCTTGTGAGCAAACCAGGGTCTGTAGGGTAATGGCATCTCCACCTGATCCCTAGAGTCCAGCTCCAGATGGCCCTCGGCCGTGCAGAAGCGCATTCTGGTCAGGTAGTTAGTAATAACTCGCCAGCGCTCTGGGCCCTCCAGGCTATCCGACCACTTATCCGGTTGATTGCCATACATATTGTGAAAGTACTGACTGCAGAGATCCGACTGCAGAACATCAGCAACCTCTGTCGCCAGACTATAGGCGGTTGCTATATCCCAGATAGGAGGTATGCCGGCATGGACCATATGGTAGCCACCGGCCTCCAGGAGCAGGGGCTGGGCCTGTAGCCAATTTAACAGTGGCTCGCGATCGGGCGCCGCTAGAATATCCTGAAAAGTATCCTTGTTGGTGGGGCCCCTTACCCCCTGGGCAACGGCCAATAGATGTAGATCATGATTGCCCAGCACCATCTTGAAGGCTGGCCCCAGATCCTTACAAAAACGCATTGTCTCCAGAGACTGCGGGCCTCGATTAATCAGGTCACCGACGGAAATTAGCTGATCCTGCCGCGGGTTAAAAGCCACCTGCTCCAGCAGCCTTAGCAGGGGCTGCAGACAGCCCTGGATATCCCCAACGGCATACTGAGTCATCTAGTGCACCGCATGGGGCATAGACAGTAGAAAGGGCTCTATGGGCGCATCAAAGGGATTGCCCTGATTGTCGATTAACTGATAGGAACCCTGCATAGTGCCCACTGAGGTTTCGATCACCACGCCACTGCTGTATTGGAACTCGGCGCCGGGCTCAATGATGGGTTGCTCGCCAATCACTCCTTCACCACGTACCTCCTGACGCTCCTGATTGGCATCGATAATAATCCAGCGCCTGCTCAGCAGCTGTGCCGCTGTCGGACCTCTGTTCTCAATGCAAATATGGTAGGCAAAAGCATAGCGATTGTCCTCGGGCTGCGAGTGAGAGGGCAGATATTCACTGGTCACACTGACCTGGATAGTTTGGCCTACAGCTGTCATTGGCTTTGCTTAATACTCCTATTAATGCGGTTGGTTAGGGCCACAAACTCTGCGACCGATAACTGCTCTGGGCGACGGGACAGATCAATACTTTCGTCGTTATCCTTGCTATCCAGAGAGGGCTGCAGGTGCTCCAGGTAGGTGCGCAAACAGTTGCGCAAAGTTTTGCGACGTTGCTGGAAGCAGAGGCTGACCACCTGGCTTAGCAGCGCTTCATCATCGGCCACGCAGGGCATAGTTTTATGGGGTTTGAGGCGCACCACCGCAGACTGAACCCTGGGCGCAGGCCTAAAGGACTCTGGTGGTACCGGGATAAGTGGCATTACCCTACAGTGATACTGAATCATTACTGATAGACGTCCGTAGGCTTTGGTCCCCGGCACCGCACCCAGACGATCTGCCACCTCGCGCTGCAGCATAAAATGCATATCAGTAATCAGATGGCGAACCTTTAACAGGTGAAACAGCAATGGCGTCGAAATATTGTAGGGTAGATTGCCCACCAGGCGCAGATCTCGGCCATTGTGCAGCTCGCCAAAGTCCACCTTTAGTGCATCGCCACTATGGATACTGAAGTCGGGGTAATCGATAAATTTTTCCCCGAGAAACTCAACCAGATCCTTGTCCAGTTCCAGCACCGACATGCTGGGACAGAGTTCCACCAGATGCTCGGTAATAGCTGCCATACCAGGACCAATCTCCACCAGATTGTGATCTGGTTTAGGGGCTACCGCCGACACAATCTGCGCAATAATTTGCTGATCTATAAGAAAATTCTGGCCAAAGCGTTTGCGCGCCTGATGATTACTGGTCAATGGGCACCTGTGCTGGACTCAGCCATCTGTATAGCCACATCTATGGCCGTGATCATACTGCCATTGTCGGCAGTGCCGGTTGCAGCCAGATCCAATGCCGTACCATGGTCTACTGAGGTGCGAATAATTGGCAGTCCCAGACTGATATTGGCCGCGCGGCCAAATCCCTGATACTTGAGGACCGGCAGACCCTGATCGTGATACATGGCCAACACCGCATCGGCGCTGTTTAGATACTTTTGAGTAAACAAGGTATCCGCGGGCAGGGGGCCAACAATATTTATGGATTGAGCGCGCAACTGGTGCACTACCGGCTCTATCACATCGATCTCTTCACGCCCCAGATGACCGCCCTCTCCCGCATGGGGGTTAAGGCCGCAGACCAGGATCACTGGCTGGGGAATATTAAATTTTGTCTGCAGATCGCTATGCAGAACATTGAGCACCTCAACCAGCAACTCGGCAGTAATGGCATCCGCCACATCTCTGAGGGGCAGATGAGTCGTAGCCAGAGCCACGCGCAACTCTTTGGTGGCCAGCATCATTACCACAGTGGCGCTGTTGGTCTTGTCAGCCAGATATTCTGTGTGCCCAGAAAAAGCTATGCCAGCATCATTGATAATAGATTTTTGCACAGGTCCGGTGACCATGGCCTGGCAGTGGCCAGCCTGACAGCTGGCAATAGCAGCATCCAACGTCTGCAGCACATAGGGGGCATTGTTCTGATTTAGCTGGCCAGCCACCACTGCCTCAACTGTGGGAACTGCAGCTAGGGTAATGGTCCCGGGCGCAGTAGCCACTGGCTCGGCGTCGATATCCAGAGGCAGAATTTTTAGCGGCAACCCCAGTTGCCTGGCACGCTGAGTTAGCATATCTGGATCGGCAAAGGCGATCAGCTGTGCCTGCTGTGGTTGCTGTACAGTTTGAATTAACAGGTCAGGACCAACACCGGCGGGCTCTCCCGGTGTCAGTGCCAGTCTGGGGATCATGAGGCTGGCGACTCTTTTATTTCGATAAAGGCCTCATCCCGAATCTCTTGCAGCCACACCTGCAGCTCTTCTTCATACTTGCGTTGACGCAGCATATTCTCGGCGCGGCTGCGCAGAATATCATCGCTGAAATCCTGCTTGCGACGATCAGTGACCTGCAATATATGCCAGCCAAATTGCGAGCTAAATGGCGCACTGACCTCGCCCACAGCAATGCTGTTCATGGTCTGTTCGAACTCTGGCACAAACATACCGGGAGTTGACCAACCCAGTTCGCCACCTTTTAGACCAGAGCCTGGGTCTTCAGAAAACTCCTTGGCCAACTCGGCAAAGTCTTCGCCAGCGAGCACGCGGTCTCGCAGTTTGTTGAGCTCATTGACGGTAGTCTCCTGATCGCGAATCTGGTTAGGCTTGATCAGAATATGACGGGCAAAATGCTGTTCTATCAACTGCTCGCCACCACCGCGGCGCTCATAGAGTTTAAGCAGATGATATCCGGCGCCACTGCGAATGGGCTCTGAGATCTCATCCACATCCAGATCTTCAACGGCATCGATAAACACACCTGGCAGCTGAGCCATCTTGCGCCAGCCCAGATCGCCGCCCTGCAGGGCGGTTTGGTCTGCGGAATTTGCTATGGCCAGCTGACGGAAATCCACGCCATCTGCTGCCTGAGACCGCAGATCCAAAGCTCTTGCCAAAATCTTGTCAGCATCTGCTGTGCTGGCGCTGCTTGGCACGCTGAGCAAAATCTGACCAATATTGACATCTGGAGAGGTCAAAAACCGACCTTCCTCAGAGTTGAGGAAATTATCCAGCTCTTGCTGACTGATGCGAATGCGGCGCATTACCTTGCCCTGCTGTACACGCATCAGCGTCAGTTCGTTGCGAATCTCCTCGCGGACATTGGCGACTGTCTGTCCCTGAGCGTGAATTTGCTCTGCATATTGCTCCATGGTTATCTTGTTGCCGGCGGCGATTCGCTCCATGGCTGCATTGAGTTCCTCGTCTGGAATGCGCACTCCGGCACTGTAGGCGATATTGAGTTGCAGACGTTCAGAAATAAGTCGATCCAACACCTGCTGCAGCAAAATATCCTGAGGCGGTGGCTGGGTGCCAGACTGCTGAATTTGCGTATAGACGGTCGCGACACGCTGATTGAGTTCCGACTGCAGAACCACATCATCGTCGACAATGGCAATCACTTTGTCCAGTAACTCTATCTGAGCCGTGGCCGAGAGTGAAACCATCAAGGCACAGGCCGTGAGGGTTGCAGCAGATAAAAATTTAGAAGTTTTCCTGAGGTTCATAACCATAAATACCATTGTTGAGCATTGTATCTACCCGGCTGCCAGTGCCAGCCAGACCTTTAAATTGGATTTGGAAAAAGATGCCATTTCTGGCGCTGAGTTCTTCTTCCGGAAATAAGATTTCGTCTTCGCGATCCAACCAGCGCCGGGCAACAAGACTAGCACGCCAGCAGCAGCTGTTGTATTCGAAACCGGCAAACAGTTCCAGTTCCCTCTTGTTGGTAAAGTCATGGTTCCATCGACCGACCCAGTTAAAATTGCCCCAGGCGGGAACAAAGGCGGAGATATCTGCCTGCTCAATATCCTGATCTACATCCATACCAGAGAATAGGCGCGGTGGCTTGCGAGTATATCTGTAGGTAAAGTTGAACAGCTGGTTTTGACCATTGTTATAGCGCACGCCGAGGCTGCTTTTCTCCAGCTCATTGTCGTGATTGTCATAGATAATATCGCTGGTGATACGCCAGTCTCTAAAGATACGCGCGGCCCATTCAATAGCCAAGGGGGACTGGTTGCGGCTCAGTTCATCTAGCTCTGTCATATCTGGGTCTGCGCTCAGGGTGACCCGGCGATCATCATAGTAAATTGACTGTGCGATACGGGCTCTAAATCTCTCCTGGCCGGTTTTTTGGTCAATATACAGGCTGGTAAAGGCAAGGGTCAGACGGTTCTCATCAGAAATTCTGTCACCACCATTAAAGCGGTTTTCGCGGAACAGCAGGTCATAGGAGGGAGTAAACTCTCTGGTGTCAAAATCGGGCAGAGTCGACTGGTCCTTATAGTCTGCCCTCACATAGAACAGTCGCGGCTCAAAGTACTGCTTGTAATTGTTGAGCCAGCTGACATTGCGCTCGAGGAATATGCCAGTATCAATGGAATATACAGGGACAGACACCGAGGGCTTGCTGTCGAGCAGCGTCGACTGTTGACCGGCATTCAGACTGTAGCGCAGATGTCTGGCTCTGACCTGGGGTTTAAAGTATCCCCAGGACCAGCGCTTATCCCAGCTGATGCCGTAGTCTATGCTACTGCGACTGCCGGTTACAAAGCGGTTGTCATCGTGGTTAAACACCGAATAGCGATTTTTTAAATCTATCACCAGAGAATGGGATAGGCGGTAGTAACCATCTGCGGAAACCTGCGGCATCACAGAGTACTGATCGTCGAGCCCCTGGGTAATCGCCTGATAGTCCTGAGCCGCCACGGAGTAATTCCAGTTGCTGGTTTTATAGCCTGCCGAGGCTCTGCGCTGCAGGTGAGTCAGACTATTGTCATCCAGTGTCAGGTTGCCCAGGTCGCGAAAGTAATCCACGTCACTAACATGGTTGATATCGAGAAGAGTTGACCAGGCGCGCCCTGCGCCGCCGTTATGTTTTAATCCGGTAAGATAACGATCCTCTCCCTCGTTGGGACGAAGGCCTGTCAGAGGGTCAATTTTGTCATCATCCGCGCCACCTTTGTCGCTGCCCAGATAGCTGGCGATAAGTTGGTTTTCCGACCAGCTGTTCAGGTGACGAAAGTCCAGTCCCAACCCAACCCCGCGCTCTTGAATATAGCGGGGAGTAAAGGTGGCGTCATAGTTGGGGGCAATATTCCAGTATATGGGCTGGGCGAAGTCCAGACCATTTTCTTTGTCGGCGCTTATGGTGGGGAACAACAGCCCAGAGGAGCGGCGATCGTCGACAGGGAATTTAATATAGGGAATATAGAAGATCGGTACATCTTTGACTTCGAGTCGCGCACTTTTAACGGTTGCAAAACCCGTATTCTGATCTATATCGATTTCTTTGGTCACTAGCTGCCAGGTATTATCGCCGGGCTCGCAGGCAGAATAGGTCGCCTCATCGATAATAATAATACCCTCCTGAGTGCGCGAAAGTGTTTCGGCATTGCCGCGCACAGAGGCTTCATGGAGAACATAGGTGGCCTTATCAATCTGTACTTCTTTACTGTCAATATCTACCTTGGCACTGTCTCCCAGCAACAGCATCCCGGGCTCGCGAAACCGCACATTGCCCTCTAAGATCACCTGGCGATTGACCTGATTAACCACAGCGGCATCGCTGCGCACCTGACGGTAGCCCTGGGATATTTGTACATCGCCCTCCAGCAGGGCAATACCCTCTTGCAGAGCTTCGGTGCTGTTGGCATTGACCCTCAGAGAGGCTTGTTCTGGTTCAACCTCTGCATCTGGATAGTTTCTTAAAGGCTCTACATAGGCGCCACAGCAGTTTTCATCCAGAGCTGTCTTTTGCTCCATTGTCATATCAGTCTCTTCAACCCAATCCAGGTTGCGAACCGTTGCTAATCTGGGCTCTTCGGGATTGGATAGCGCTGGACTATAGCTGCTGGCTGGCCTTGGCGTTGTGTCCTTGCTATTGGGCGCCTGTTCAACACAGAGCCAGTCACCGTTGGCATCCGCTGCACAGTTCCATTCAGATGGCAGCTGATCCTCCGCGATAGAGACCCCAGGCGCAGACACCAGAGCAAGCAGCACTAGACTGCAGAAACTGCTGTATAGGGCCGGGAAGCGTTTGAAAACGGCTAGCTGCAAAACTGTCATCCAGAGAATCTTGAAAGTCGCAACATTTTACCTGATATCTGCCCTGAGTAGAGACCTCTAATTGCTGGAAATAGGCTAGAATGAAGTTTTTTTATCCTAGCCCAAAATTGAGCTGGTATACATCGCCAACTGTTGGATAATATTTGGCACCGAACACAGGGTTTATGCGTTGCCAAATAATCATCAACAGCAGCAGTTTCATGACTGGATTCAAGCCTCTCTTCCTCCAGCAGCCAGATTGTTGGGTCCCCTTGAAGCTCATGGTCTGACAGGCGATGCAGGTTTTCGGCGCTACTATCGCTTAAATACAGAGCCCAGTCTTATTGCGGTGGATTCGCCCCCCACCAAAGAAAATAATCCAGCCTATGTGAACATCTCTATGGCACTGCAATCCGGGGGACTGCGCACACCAGTTATTCATGCGGTGGATTTTGCCCGGGGCTATCTTTTGTTGGAGGACTTTGGCGACCAGCTATTGCAGCCCTTACTCAACGATAAAACTGTAGCGGAGCTATATGATCTTGCCGAGACAGGGCTACTGGAACTGCAGCTGCTGCCTGATAATAAAGCCCTGTTTCCGCGCTACGATGCCCAGTTGCTGGGCGATGAGATGGCTCTGTTTAAGCAGTGGTTTGTAGCTGAATTACTGGGTATTGAACTGCAGCCGGAAGAGAATACTATGCTAGATAGCCTGTTTGCCCAGTTAATCCAGAGTGCCGAAGAGCAGCCCCAGACCCTGGTGCACCGGGACTATCATTCGCGCAATCTGATGCTTGTAGATAATAACAATCTGGGGATTATTGATTTCCAGGATGCGGTCTGGGGACCCGTTACCTACGATCTGGTGTCGCTGTTAAAAGACTGCTATATCCGCTGGCCAGCCAAGCAGACCCGCCAGCGCGCCCTGGCTTTTAAACAGAGACTGGGGCTGTCGGTTGATGACCAGCAATTTTTGCGCTGGTTTGATTTAATGGGACTGCAGCGGCATATCAAGGTTATGGGTATCTTCGCCCGCCTGGCTCTGCGAGATAACAAGCAGGTCTATCTTAAAGACTTGCCAATGGTCATAGAATACAGCCTTGAGACAGCAGAGCAGCATGTCGAATGCCAACCATTTTTCCAATGGTTTAAGCAGCGCATCAGCCCGCTTTTAGACAGCCAGAGCTGGAGTGCAGAGCGCCATAGGCTTGAGCTATGAAAGCCATGATTCTGGCGGCAGGTTTTGGCAAACGGCTGCGCCCACTCACCGAAACCACTCCCAAGCCTCTGCTGCCGGTGGCTGGAAAGCCATTGCTGCAATACCATATAGAGAACCTGGCTGCTGCAGGTATTACTGATTTGGTGATTAACACTAGCTGGCTGGCAGAGCAGATAGAGGACTATTTTGGGGACGGTGATAATTTTGGTGTCTCTATTCGCTGGTCGCGAGAGCGCCAGCCTATGGAAACTGGGGGTGGTATAGCCAATGCCTTGCCACTGCTTGGCGATCAGCCATTTTTGGTAATTAATGGGGATATCTGGACAGATTTCCCAGTGCAAACCATGGTCGATAAACAGTTGCTGGATAATCGAGATGGCTGGCTGTTGCTGGTTGAGAATCCCGAGCATCATCCTCGGGGCGATTTTGGGCTTATAGGCAGTCAACTGGTCTCTGAGGCTAATAAGAAATACACATTTAGCGGAATTAGCCTGTTGAGTCCCCAACTATTTTTGAACGCCGGGATCTCTGGCACATGCTTTCCACTGCGGGATATACTGCGACCGGCAATTGATGCCCAGCGTCTTGGTGGAGAGGTCTACACCGGTCAATGGTGCGATGTGGGAACCGTTGAGCGCTATCGACAGATTGATAGCCAGTTAAAATAATAAATTATTCAGGGTCTGCAGCTCTATGATTGCAAAACAGGTGTTCAAGGTCTTCTTTTGGCTATTTTTGGTGGCTCTGCTGTATCTGTCGCTATCGCCAATTCCCGCAGTGACCCCGAATATTCAGAACAGCGACAAAATTGTCCATGCCGCCGCCTATGGCCTGTTATTTGCTCTGGCCGTCAAATCCTATAATGCTCGCCTTCCTCTCTGGGCACTGGCTGCAGCTACTATGGCCTTTGGAGTGTCCATGGAATGGGCTCAGTCCTACACGGGCTACCGCTATGCTGAGCCTCTGGATATGGTTGCCAATGGCACAGGCATTGGGATTATGTGGCTGCTGGTTATGCTCAGTCGCAGACTGAGAGTCCAGCGGAGAGCCCAGTGATTTCTGTCTATCGCGGCAGCGATTATTTTGAAGCCCAGCTTCTCAAAGGGTTGATGGAGCAGCAGGGGCTGCAGGTATTTTTGCAGGGTGCAGCGCTGCAGGGTGGCATGGGTGACTTGCCGGCACTGGGGCATCTGTCGATAACAGTCAACGATGCTGATCAGCAGCGGGCAGAGGAAATTATTGCCGCCTATGAAGCTGGAGACTACAGCCTGGATGATCTGGATTAGGCCTGAATTAGACTTCAATTAGACTTATATTAGATTTAAAAGCGCGACGGAAAAACTTATGACACCCAGGTTAAAAAGTCTCTCTCTATGGTTGGCACCGCTAGCGGCCGTTATGGTCAGCCTGCTAATGATGCAGTTTGGCTGGGCCAAAGAGGGCGCTATGGCCGCCGGCCTAACGCTGCTCTGCGCGCTCTGGTGGGTCTTTGAACCCATTCCTATTCCCGCCACTTCTATGATCCCGCTCGGTGTTTTTCCGCTGCTGGGTATTCTCGATGGAAAACAGGTGGCTCAGGCCTATGGCGATCCGCTTATTCTGCTGCTGATGGGTGGCGCCATGCTGTCGAAGGCGATGGAGAAGAGTGGGGCCCACAGGCGTCTGGCCCTTTATATGGTAAATCTTTTTGGCGGCCATGATCAGCGGCGGCTGATCTTTGGGTTTATGGTGGCCTCGGCCCTGTTAAGTATGTGGGTGTCTAATACCGCCACCACATTGATGCTATTGCCGGTGGCCTATGCTGTCTTGGAAAGCGCAGACTCACCGGCGGTTGCCAGTAAGCTGGCAGTGCCGCTGTTTCTGGGTATTGCTTATTCCGCGAGTATCGGTGGTCTGGGCACTCCCATAGGCTCACCGCCCAATGTGATATTCCTTAAAATTTATGCCGAAGCCACGGGGTCTGGTATTGGCTTTGGTCAATGGATGCTCTGGGCCATCCCCGTGGTGCTGTTAATGATCCCAGCTGCTGGTCTTTGGATCACCCGCAATCTGGACAGGGGCGAGGCTCTGTCGATTCCTAAGGTCGGTGACTGGCGCACAGAAGAAACCCGCGTGCTATTTATATTTGGCCTCACCGCACTGGCCTGGATTACATTGCGCGAGCCCTTTGGTGGCTGGAGCCTACTGTTCGGCCTGCCCAGCGCTAACTATGCGGCTGTGGCTCTCACCTCGGTAGTGCTGATGTTTGTATTGCCCAATGGCCATGGTGGCAAGCTACTGGACTGGGAGTCTGCATCCACTATCCACTGGGGAGTGCTGCTTTTATTTGCCGGCGGCATCGCCATTGCCAAAGCCTTTGCGGTCACAGGTATCAGCGAGGCGATTGGTGACTCACTGTCTGGGGTCACCAGACTCAGCATTATCGCGATTGTTGCCATCGTGGCTCTCTCTGTAACCTTTCTGACTGAGATAACCAGCAATACGGCTACCACCACCTTGCTAATGCCTATTTTGGCCGCTGCAGCATTGGGCGCTGGCATTGAGCCGGCGCTACTGATGTTGCCTGCGGCACTCTCGGCCAGCTGTGCCTTTATGTTGCCAGTGGCCACGGCGCCCAATGCGATTGTTTTTGGCACGGGAAGAATCAGAGTAGAACAGATGGTAAGGGAGGGGTTTGCCCTAAATTTAATGGGTGCAGCGGCAATCACCGCTGTGGTCTACTTTTGGCTGGCTTAGAGTCTCAGTTATCCAGCAGAATTTTGATATTGCTGGGCTGCAGGGTTTGACTGCCGGCCAGAGATAGCACCAAGGTGGTCAGTTCGTCCCAGATATCGGACTTGCGCTGGCCTTTGATGCCGCGATCAATAGCGCCAGCCTGATGCACCAGCATGCGCAGATGGGCTGGGCTCAGACGCCGCAGAGCACCGCGAAACAGGGGAATACGTTTATCCCAGACGCCGGCCGATTTTAGTGCCGAGTCACTGTGGGCTCCCTGACTGACCTGCTCGCTAGCCTTGGTTAAAATACGTAATTCCCGGGTAATAGCCCAGAGCAGCGGAACTGGCTCTATGCCCTCATTTTGCAGGCCGCGCAGTGACCTGGCAGCGCTCTGGGCATCTCCTGCCAGCACCTTATCAATAAATTCAAACAGGTTGTATCTGGCGCTATCGGCGACTACCGAAGACATACGGCTAGCGTCCACCTTGCCATCCAGTGCCAGAAGTTTAAGCTTTTCTATTTCTTGCACAGCGGCCAGCAGATTGCCCTCAACCCGGTCAGCTAGTATCTGCACTGCCTCTTCATTGGCCTGAATATCGGCCTGTTGCAAGCGCTGCTGAATCCAGCGCGGCAGATGAGTACCGGTCACCGGCCAGACTTGAATATGAGCACCAATAGATTCCAGAGTTTTGATCCATTTGCTGTTTTGTGTGGCGCGCTCAAGCTTGGGTAGCAGAATCAGTAGTAGATTGTCGGGGTTGAGATTGGCGCACATTTCGCACAGGGCCTTGCTGCCCTTATCTCCGGGCTTGCCGTTGGTAATGCGGATTTCTAAAATCTTTTTATCGGCAAACAGCGACAGTGAGTTGGCTTCATTGAGCAGCTGATTCCAGTCGTAATTGCCCTCAACATGGAATAGTTCGCGCTCGGTAAAGCCAGCGGCTCGGGCAGCAGTGCGCACAGTATCTGTAGCTTCCTGTGCCAGTAGAGGCTCATCGCCGCTAATAATATACACCGGCAGCAGCTGCTTTTGCAGATGACTGCTAAGCTGCTCTGGTTTTATTTTCACTGCACAGCCTGGGTAGTTTGATCCTCAGGCTCTGGCGCCGCCTCTGTTGGCAGCAGGCGCAGGCGATTGAGAATCTGGCGCACAATTTCTTCGCGCATATTGTTTTTGACCAGTCGCTCTTCATTATCAGAAGACAGCACGTCCTGCTCATTAAACTCGTAGACTCGCTCTACAGAGGCTGTGGACAAAGGCACCAGCTGCGCGCCATCGGCGCCAACAATCAGAAAGTCGACATCTTCATTGAGCTGATACTCTGCAGCCCGGGCGCTTGGGTTAATGGTGCTGGTGCGCCTGGTACGCCTAAAGTCGACAATCACTACTGAGTAACGAGCATCAGCGGCACTGGCCACAACATCCACGCCATAGAGTTCGAGTGAGCGGGTCAGCTCTCTGATCAGTGCACTGTGAGGATCCTCTGACGACAGGTGCAGGCTGCCCAAATTTTCCGGTACTATCTGGGCATCGCGGAGTTGCCAGCCGCAGGAGGATATCAGCAGCACAATAATGGTTAGCATTATGTTCTTGAGAGTCATAATCAATCCTCTGAATGGGCTCTGGCTAGTTGGCTACTATGTTAACCAACCGCCCCGGAACCACAATAATTTTACGAATAGTAACCCCATCGGTGAATCGCTGCACATTGCTGTCTTCAAGCGCCTGGGTTTCCACCGCCTCTTTGGGGGCATCTGCAGCCACCTGAATTTTACCGCGAACCTTGCCATTGACCTGTACCACCATTTCTATAGAGCTGCGCACCAGTGCTGATTCGTCTAATTTGGGCCAGGATGCATTTGCTACAGCGTCAGTATGGCCAAGCAGGCTCCACAGGCTATGACAGATATGTGGGACAATCGGTGATAGCAGCAAAATGGCGCTGGTCAGTGCCTCATGGCGAACAGCCAGAGTCTGAGGCTCATTATCACTCAGTTTAGCCACTTCATTGAGCAGTTCCATTACCGCTGCAATCGCTGTGTTAAAGGTATTGCGACGACCGTAGTCATCATTAACCTTGGCTATGGTTTCATGAGTTTTGCGGCGCAGGTCTCGCTGGGCCTCGCTATGATTGGCGGTGTCCAGCTGGATATTAAAATCCTCGGCAATATGACTCTGGACCATGGTCCACAGCTTGCGCAGGAATCGGTGAGCACCGGCAACGCCCTCATTGCTCCACTCCAGCGTTTGCTCCGGGGGTGCGGCAAACATAGTAAACAGACGCACGGTATCTGCACCATGTTTATCAATTGCAGTCTGTGGGTCAACGCCATTATTTTTCGACTTTGACATCTTGGTAATGCCGCCGCTGTGGACTATTTCACCAGTGGCAGTTTCGGTGGCTTTAATGGTGCGGCCCTTGTCATCTCGCTCGACACTAACCTCAGAGGGAGCCAGCCACTGCTTGCGGCCATTTCGGTCGGTATAAAAACTTTCGGCCAGGACCATACCTTGACACAGCAGGCTCTTAAAGGGCTCGCTGCTCTCAACCAGCCCCTCATCGCGCAGCAGCTTATGATAGAAGCGCGCGTATAGCAGATGCAGTATGGCATGCTCAATGCCGCCCACATACTGGTCCACTGGCAACCAGTAATTGGCGCGCTTCGGGTCCAGCATGGCGCTGTCTAAGTCGGCACAGGTAAAGCGAGCGTGATACCAGGAGGACTCCATAAAGGTGTCAAAGGTATCGGTCTCATGCTCAACGGCCTGTCCATTGAGCTCGGCTTTTTTCCATTCCAGATCGGCTTTGATTGGCGACTGAATACCATCCATTTCTACATCTGTAGGCAGTAGAACCGGCAGTTTTTCCAGCGGCACCGGAATTTCACCACCCTCAGCCAGGTTGTACATCGGAATCGGAGAGCCCCAGTAGCGCTGGCGGCTGACGCCCCAGTCGCGGAGGCGGTAGTTTGTGGTTACAGAGCCATGATCCACAGCCTCAAGGGCAGCAGCTATGGCATCGAAGGCGGTGGCGAAGTCCATGCCATCGTATTTGCCAGAGTTAACCAGAATACCTTTAGCAACAAAGGCCTCATTTTCAATATCGCAGGGCTCATCGCCTGCGGGCGCAACCACCTGTTTAATCTCTAGCTGATACTTCTTGGCAAATTCAAAGTCGCGCTGATCATGGCCTGGTACAGCCATTACCGCGCCGGAGCCATAGTCCATCAATACATAGTTGCCCACCCAGACAGGCACAGAGTCACCGGTCAATGGATGCACTGCGCTGATGCCCGTGTCCATGCCCAGCTTTTCCATGGTGGCCATCTCTGCTTCAGAGACCTGCTGAGTCTGGCACTGCTGAATAAATGCAGCGAGCTCTGAGTTTGATTCTGCTATTTTCAGGGCAATAGGGTGTTGGGTAGCCAGGGTGAGATAGGTCACTCCCATCAATGTATCTGGCCTGGTGGTGTAGACATCAAAGTTGGAATATTCACCGACGGCAGCGTTTAGATCGAAGGTCATATTGACGCCGCGGCTCTTGCCAATCCAGTTGCGCTGCATGGTCTTGACCTGCTCCGGCCAATGATCCAGATCGTCCAGGTCGTCGAGCAACTGCTCTGCATAGTCGGTGATGCGGATAAACCACTGGGGAATTTCTTTGCGCTCTACCGGGCTGTCACAGCGCCAGCAGCAGCCGTCGATAACCTGCTCGTTAGCCAGCACAGTGGCATCATTGGGGCACCAGTTAACCGCACTGGTTTTTTTATACACCAGACCCTTTTCGTAAAGCTTGGTAAAAAACCACTGTTCCCATTTGTAGTAGCTGGGCTCGCAGGTTGCCAGCTCTCTGGTCCAGTCAATACCAAAACCCAGGGACTGTAACTGAGCCTTCATATAGGCAATATTTTCCTGGGTCCATTTTGCCGGGGCAGTTTTATTCTGAATGGCGGCGTTTTCGGCGGGCAGTCCAAAGGCATCCCAACCCATAGGATGCAGCACGTTTTTGCCCTGCATACGCTGATAGCGAGCGATTACATCGGTAATGGTGTAGTTGCGCACATGACCCATATGCAGCTTGCCGCTGGGGTAGGGGAACATGGCCAGACAGTAGAATTTCTCTTTGTCGGGGTCTTCACTGACCTCAAATGTCTGGTTGAGGGTCCAATATTCTTGCGCATCCCGCTCTATGCTGGCGGGATCGTAATGCTGTTCGATGGTCATGAAGATTCACTGCTTTTAGGGTTTACACAATAGCCGTGAATTATAGGGGAAGTAGAGCCACTCTAACAGCAGTTAGAGTGGCCTTGGCAGCCTATTCGATTTAGCTGGCCTGACGTTCGGGAATGCCCAGTTCTTCGAGCTTGGCAGCCATATCTTCTGCTGAGGTCTCAGCATTGATCTCGCGGTCAATAAACAGAATCTTGCCGTCTTTGCCAATATAAAACGTATGGCGTTTTGGTATGCCGTAAAAAGCTAACACATCGAAGGCCTCGGCAACTTCCTTGCTGGGGTCGCTCAGCAGTGGGAAATCGGCCTCATTTTCCTCAGCAAAGGCCTGGTTGTCTTCCAGAGCATCGACGCTGGCCATAAAATAGGTGACATCCAGACGTTTCAGCAGGTGACCATTTTGGGCCAGAGACTTGCACTCAATGGTGCAGCCGCTGGTAAAGGCCTTGGGATACCAGGCGATAACAATTGCCTGCTTATCATGGAATTGTTCGAGGCTGTAGGTTTTGCCGTCGGTTGCCTGCAGCGAGAACTCAGGTGCCTGGTCGCCAACTTCCAGAGCACTGGCGCTTACAGGTAGCAGTAAGCCCAGCGAAAGTAAAATTGTACTCAGTATAGTTTTTGTTGAAGTCATCTTGGTTTCTCCTTTTAATTTTTATTGCGTCTTCTATAGATGATCAGGCCGCCACAAATCAGTGCTGCGACAATCACAATGGGCCAACTACCCAGCTGGGTAAATACTGTTTGCCCAGTTCTTGGTTTAATAGTGCCGCTTAACTCTGAGGCGGTAAACTGATCGAGTTGCTGAGTCACATCACCGCGATAATCGACCAGCGCTGTAACGCCGTTATTGGTTCCGCGCATTAGCGGTTTGGCATTTTCTATGGCCCGCATACGCGCCATTTGCATATGTTGTTGGGGTGCCATTGAGCGCCCGAACCATGCGTCATTACTGACAGTTAAAATCATGGTCGCGGTTGCCGCCGTGCTGGCTACTAAATTTGGATAGGCAATTTCGTAGCAGATAGCAGTGGCAATTTTCTCCCCTTTGGCAGTCAGTAACGGCTGCCCGGCGGCGCCCAGTGAAAATGATGACATGGGCAGATCAAAAAACCGGTTAACGCCCCGCAGCAGTCCCTCCAGTGGTACATATTCGCCAAATGGGACCAGTCTTGTTTTGTCATACTGACCCCTGGAGTCGCCAAGCGCCAGCATTGAGTTGTAGTAGCGGCGGTTGACTGCATCCTGTGTGGGTATACCGGTTAACAACGCTGTTTGGTTCACTTTTGCCCTGGCATCAACCTCTAATAGATAATCCATCACTTGCCTTGGCAGTGCCGGAATTGCGCCCTCTGGCCAGATAATAATATCCGCACCCCAATAAGGCCCTGTCTGGGCAACCAGGCGGTCCAAAATACCGTCCTGCTCGACCAGAGACCATCTATCTTCCTGCTCTACATTAGGCTGTATCAGTACCACAGACAGCGCAGCCCCGGTGGGCTGAGTCCAGTCAATTCTCTGCAGGCCATAGCCAGCAATGGTTATGGCCACCACCAGGCAGCCGGCAACCATAACGCTCTGTCGTCGCTGGCCCCTCAGCAGTAGCTGGGTAATAACTGCCGCTGCCAACGCAGTGAAATAGCTTAGTAGCAGCACACCGCCTATGGGCGCCCAGCCATTGAGCCAGGTATCGGTATGACTGTATCCGGCATAGAGCCAGGGAAAGCCGGTCAATAGCCAGCCGCGCAACCATTCACTGAGTACCCAGAGGGCGGGCAGGCCTAACATCAGAGAGCCCGGAGACTGGGGCATTAGGGCACTGAGGGCAAAGGGGGCGGCGAATACCAGAGCCAGAAACAGGCAGAACAGACTGGTGCCAATCAAAGCCAGAGGCGCGGCGATATATCCATGGTCATGAATGCTGACATAGACCCAGCTAACGCCGGCAAAAAACAAACCAAAGCCGAAAATACTGGCCTTGATAAAGGCCTGCACTGGCGTTTGATTCTGCAGTGTCCAGAACAACACTGCAATGCTGATAATAGCTATGGGCCAGATTGAGAGCGGCGCCAAAGCCAGGGGCAAGAGTGCGCCTGAGGCAAACAGTGCCAGAAAGTTTTGTCCTCGGCTCAGGCCTGTCATTAGGGGGTGATCACGGGGAGGTTTTGCTGACTTCGAGTATATTGACCTTGCGGTTATCGCCATCAAGCACTTTAAAGCTAAAGTTTTCAATGCTGACGGACTCGCCTATTTTTGGCAGGTGCCCAAAAGCATGGACCACCAGGCCGCCGACGGTATCAAACTCGTCGTCAGAAAAGCCAATATCAAAGAATTCATTAAAATCGTCGATTTCGGTAATAGCTGCGACGCTGTATAGGTTGTCACCTAAGTTGCGAATTTGTTCGGCTTCGTGCTCATCGGTTTCATCTTCAATTTCACCGACAATCTCTTCCAGCACATCCTCAATAGTCAGCAGGCCAGATACCCCGCCATATTCATCGACCACAATGGCCATATGGTAGCGTTGCTCGCGGAATTCCTGCAGCAGTATATTAAGGCGCTTGCTCTCCGGGATAATAGTGGCTGGACGCAGCAGGCTTTTGAGGTCGAAGGACTCTTTGCCCAGCAGCACCAGGGGCAGTAGCTCCTTGGCCAACAGAATGCCCAGAATATCATCGGATGATTCACCCACCACAGGGAAGCGCGAGTGCTGAGACTGAATAACCAGCTCTAATATCTGCTCGAGACTAAAGTCCTCTTCAATGACTTTCATCTGTGATCTGGGAATCATAATTTCCCGAGCCTGCAGGTCGGAGACCTTTAAAGCCCCCTCCATAATTTGCAGGGCACTGGCATCAATAATCGACTCGTTTTCGGCGTTGCGCAGCATATCTGCAACTTCATCGCTGTTGCTAGGGCTGCCGGAGAACGCCTTGCCGATTTTTTTCAGCAGTGAGTTGTCCTGATTATTATTGGATGTTTCGTCATTCATTATTATTGTTCACTGCTGTCTGAAAAGGAGTAGGGCGCGGGAAAACCCAGCCCCAGTAAAATATCGGTTTCTAGGGTTTCCATGACTTCGGCATCCCGGTCGCCAACATGGTCATAACCTAGTAAATGTAGTACACCATGTACGCACATGTGAGCCCAGTGGGCTTCCAGAGGCTTATTTTGTTCGGCGGCTTCACGCACAACCACCGGGGCACAAATAACCAGATCCCCCAGCATTGGCAATGGCTCGGGGGTAACCGCATCAAAGGGAAAGGAAAGGATATTAGTAGAGCCGGCTCTGCCGCGATACTGCTGATTGAGTGTCGCGCTCTCTCGTTCATCGACAATTCTCACACTGAGCTCGGCATTGTCTCGCTCGTCGCGAAGCGCTGCACTGGCCCAGCGCTGCATACTGTCTTCCTCAGGCGCTTCCTCGGATGGGCAGGCCATCTGAATATCCAGCGAAATAGCCATGGGGTTACTGCTCAGCGCCTTTTTCATACAGATCGTAGGCATCTACTACGCTCTGAACTATTGGGTGACGCACCACATCCCGTGATTCGAAGTGGGTAAAGCTGATCTCCTCTACATGCTGAAGCACTTCACAGGCATGTACCAGCCCGGAGCTAACACCGCGAGGCAGGTCAATCTGCGACATATCGCCGGTAATAACAGCGGTAGACCCAAAGCCAATACGTGTCAGAAACATCTTCATCTGCTCTCGAGTGGTGTTTTGACTCTCATCGAGAATAATATAGGCACCATTGAGGGTTCGGCCACGCATGTAGGCCAGTGGAGCAATTTCAATAACATTGCGCTCCTGCAATTTGGCAACGGTTTCGAAACCCAGCATCTCGTGCAATGCATCGTAAAGTGGGCGCAGGTAGGGGTCTACTTTCTGAGCCAGGTCACCGGGCAGAAAACCCAGTCGCTCGCCAGCCTCAACCGCAGGCCTCACCAGTAAAATACGTTCAACTTCGTCGCGCAGCAGTGCCTCCACGGCACAGGCAACCGCCAGATAGGTCTTGCCGGTGCCGGCAGGGCCTATACCAAAATTAATATCATGGGTTTGAACCGAGCGCACATAGCGCTGTTGGTTGAGTCCCCGGGGTTTGATATTGCCTTTTTTGGTGCGTATCACCGAAAAATTTTCAACGTTGTCGGTGGCTTGCAGATTGCTGGCAGTTTGAGTCATAGGCGTCTCTCTCTCCTGTTGGCGAAGATGCAGGTGAACTTCCTCAGGCGATAGCTCCGAGTAATGGGCGGTCTCCTGATATAGGTTATAAATAATGTCGGCGGCACTCTGGGATGCTTGAGTGTCTCCGTAGACAGCAAAAAAATTATCTCGCGAGCGAATCTCAACATTTAACCGCTGTTCGATTAGGCGAAGATTTTCATCAAATTGACCGCAGAGTGAGGCGAGACGACGGGCGTCGTTGGGCTCGAGAGTAATGCTGTAGGCTGATGGCTGAGTATCCAATCGTTTCAATAGTCGCTATATAGCCTTTTAGAAGTAGTCATATTTGTAGCATAGCGCGAACTCAAGACGAGCGTAAACTTTTTTTATGATACAAAAAGCATAAAAACAGGTGCTGTTATACGCAGAATCAGGCGCAAATAAGGTTGCCACGCAGGCTGTTTGGCAGGGCCTCGGTTATCTCGGCCTCGGCAAACTGGCCGATCAGGCTGTGATCGTCGCAGCGGAAGTTAACCACGCGGTTGTTCTCAGTGCGGCCCTGGAGCTGCCCGGGGTCCTTTTTGCTGATCCCGATGATCAGCAGTCTTTCAGTAGTGCCCACCATACGGCGGCCAATTTCGGCGGCATTCTGGCTGATGCGATCCTGGAGGATCTTCAGTCGCTGCTTTTTGATCTCTTCACTGGTGTTATCGGCCAAATCTGCAGCGGGGGTGCCGGGGCGGGCGCTGTAAATAAAGCTGAATGAGGTGTCAAAGCCAATTTCTTCAATCAGTTTCATGGTCGCAGCGAAGTCATCTTCGGTTTCACCGGGAAATCCGATAATAAAGTCGGAAGAAATGCTGATATCCGGGCGCAGAGCGCGCAGGCGACGAATTTTTGATTTGTACTCAATTGCCGTATGGCCGCGCTTCATGGCCATAAGAATGCGGTCTGAACCGCTCTGCACCGGCAGATGCAGGTGGCTAACCAGCTCTGGTACCCGGCCATAGACTTCAATCAGGGCATCGGAAAACTCCACCGGGTGGCTGGTGGTATAGCGAATACGATCAATCCCTGCAATATCTGCCACATAGGGAATCAGTTCGGCAAAGTCGCAGATAGAGCCATCGGGCATATCACCGCGGTAGGCATTGACGTTCTGACCGAGTAGATTCACCTCGCGAACTCCCTGTGCGGCAAGTTCGGCAATTTCTGCCAGTACATCGGGCATGGGCCGGCTAACTTCTTCCCCTCTGGTGTAGGGCACTACGCAGAAGGTGCAGTATTTAGAGCAGCCTTCCATAATTGATACAAAGGCACTGGCGCCATCGGCCTCTGGTGTGGGCAGGCGGTCAAACTTCTCAATCTCCGGAAAGCTGATATCCACAACAACTGTGCCATCAGTTTTGCGAGTCTCCATCATTTCTGGCAGACGGTGCAATGTCTGGGGCCCGAAAATCACATCCACAAAGGGTGCGCGCTTGGCAATAGCCTCGCCCTCCTGACTGGCTACACAGCCGCCAACGCCGATCATCAGGTCTGGGTTAGCCTCTTTAAGATGTTTCCAGCGCCCCAACTGGTGAAAGACCTTTTCCTGGGCCTTTTCGCGGATGGAGCAGGTATTGAGCAAAATAACGTCGGCATCGGCGGCATTGTCTGTAGCTACCATATCGTGGCTTTCGCCAAGTAAATCCTGCATGCGTGCAGAATCATACTCATTCATCTGGCAGCCATGAGTGACGATATGCAGTTTTTTAACCGTTTTTGCAGTCATTAAATTGGTTATTCTTTGATCAATTGCTGAGGGCAGGCATTATAGCGGTGCGGCGCTGATTCGCAACATTTAAACGGTGTTCTGAAACCCCGTTATGGTATGATGCCGCGGCCAAATTAACAGTCTATTGTGAAGAATATTGATGACCAGCGAGCCTATCTACCGGATTACTTTTTTCAATCAGGGTCAGGTCTACGAGATCTATGCCCGGCATGTGTTTCAGAGCGATCTCTGGGGCTTTCTCGAGGTTGAAGAATTTATCTTCGGCGAGCGCTCACAGATGATTGTTGACCCCGCAGAAGAGAAGCTTAAAAACGAGTTCTCTGACATCAAGCGCAGCTTTATTCCCATGCAGTCGGTAGTGCGCATTGATGAGGTTGAAAAAGAGGGCACCTGTAAGATTACAGATGCCCCATCAGGCGGCAATGTCAGTGCATTTCCCTTTCCCAATATGGCCGGTGGCAAACCTTCGAAGGACTAGGGTTTTCTCAGCGTAATTATTTTCGCTCGAATTCAGGCAAGTTCATTGGCTGGCGGGGGTTTTAAAGTATTTTAAGCTGAGTCAAAAGAACCCTAATCTGCGCTGTAATAAAGCCTAAACAATGTAAGACTAATGTCCGACTGTGGTAAGGTTTCGGTTGAGATTTTTGTTGGCACTGGGCGGGACCTGCTGTGCTGTTCACCAGAGGTTGTAAATGACGCAGAATACATTGGAGTTGCTACCCTACGAGTTTGCTCGCCTCAATCGAGTACTACTGCAGAGCGACCAGGGAAATCTGCTATTGGCGCCCGACGCGCCGGACTGGGCGGTGGCCGAGGTCAGCCGTGCAGCTGGCGGCAATCTCTCTGTCAGCTCGGTGGCTGACGAAGAATTCGATGCGGTGCTCAGCCAGCTTTATGCTGGCAAGCAGGGCTCCTCTGAGTCAGTGATGGAAGATATTAAAGATTTTGTTGATCTCGAGTCTGCGGCGGCAGAATTAGAAGAGGTTGGCGACCTTTTGGATGCAGAGAATGATGCGCCCATAGTGCGCCTGCTCAACGCCATTCTGGCCGAGTCGCTAAAAGAAAACGCCTCTGATATCCATATTGAACCCTATGAAAAAGAAGCGCTGGTGCGCTTTCGGCTCGATGGCGTGCTGAGAACCGTGCTCAGCCCCTCAATCCAGATTGCGCCGCTGCTTATCTCTCGAATCAAGGTGATGTCCAAGCTGGATATTGCCGAGCGACGCCTGCCTCAGGATGGCCGTATGACTGTGCGCCTGGGTGGGCGAAGCATTGATTTGCGAATTTCTACCATGCCCTCCAGCCACGGTGAGCGAGTGGTGATGCGACTGCTGGACAAAGATGCCGGCAAACTACAGACAGATGATCTGGGTATGGCCGCAAGCACTAGACAGGAGCTCGAAGAGCTGGTGTCCCGACCCCATGGCATTATTCTGGTCACCGGCCCCACAGGCTCCGGTAAAACCACCACATTGTATGCGGCACTGCAGCAGATGGACCGTCAGGAGCGCAATATTATGACGGTCGAAGACCCGGTGGAATATGACCTGCCCGGCATTAGCCAGACGCAGATTAATCTTCGTGCGGGTATGACCTTCGCCCGTGGTCTGAGAGCAATTCTGCGCCAGGACCCAGATGTTATTCTGATCGGTGAGATTCGCGATGGTGAAACCGCGGAAATTGCCACCCAGGCCAGTTTGACTGGCCACCTGGTGCTATCGACGCTGCACACCAATACAGCGGCCGGTGCCATAACCAGGCTGCAGGATTTAGGGGTCGATAGCTTCCTGCTGGCCTCCACTGTGCGCGGTATTCTATCCCAGCGGCTAATGCGCAAATTATGTGGTCACTGTCGTCAGGAAGTGCAGGCCGATGAGTTTAATCGCGGTCTGTTAAAGCTTGAACCCGGCGCTAGTATTTT
The DNA here is from genome assembly GCA_002334915.1 of Porticoccaceae bacterium UBA2002. Classification (GTDB taxonomy): domain Bacteria; phylum Pseudomonadota; class Gammaproteobacteria; order Pseudomonadales; family Porticoccaceae; genus HTCC2207. Next base: position 47,017 of record DDCQ01000071.1, on the reverse strand, counting down.
CCAGTCCAAGGGCTGCGCTGAGTGCAACAATACTGGTTTTGCTGGCCGTCAGGCGATGTTTGAACTGGTCACTGTGGATGCGCCACTGCAATCTTTAATTCATGAAAATGCCGGTGAAATCGAGTTTGAAGAGTCTATTCGCCAGCGTGTTCCCAGCATTCGTGATGCCGGCTTCGATCTGGTGCGCCAGGGCGTTACCACTGTCGAAGAAGTGCTTCGCGTCACCAGCGTCTAACTGCTATGCCAGCCTTTGATTACTCCGCCTACAACGCTGACGGCAAACTGGTCGATGGTGTGGTCAGTGCTGATTCTGAGCGCCATGCGCGGCGTCTGTTAAAAGATAAAAATCTGCTGCCATCGACACTGTCTGAGGTTAGTCAAACTGCCAGCTCCAGCATCCGCCGTGGCCGAGAGGCGCGGGTTAATAACTTTGATCTGTCCCTGCTGTTGCAGCAGCAGGCGATTCTGATTCAGTCGGGCCTGCCCCTGGAAGATGCCCTGCGCATGACTATTGAGCAGGCGGAAACTGAAAAACAGCGGCGCATGGTTGAGAGCTGGCGCAGCGAGATTATTGAGGGCCGGAGCTTTTCTGAGGCTCTGCGTCGCTCGCCCTACAAAATCCCACCAGCCGTGATTGCCGGCATTGGTGTAGGCGAGGAGAGCGGGCATCTCGATCGCGTTATGATGCGCCTGGCTGAGGACCTTGAGACCAGTGCGGAAAACCGCAAAACTGTCACCAGAGCGCTGATCTACCCCGCCACACTGGTAGGTACCTCGATTATTGTTGTGGCGATTATGATGGTCTGGGTGGTGCCCAAAATCACCGCTATCTTCACTAGCTCCAACAGAGAGCTGCCCTGGATCACTCAACTGGTGATTGGTCTTAGTGAATTTACCCAACAATTCGGGCTCTATCTGCTCGCGGCCATTATTATTGGTCTTTTTGCCTTTGCCCGACTGATGCGCGACCCGATTCGCCGTCAGCGCTGGCACGAGATGATTTTAAATATGCCCGGGCTGGGGCACTGGACGCGTATGGCAAATATTGCTGACTGGTCGCGGAGTCTGGGGGTGTTACTTAACAATGGCGTGCCTGCGCTTGCCGCCCTGAAGATATCGTCTGCGGTGGTGAATAACCTGTATCTGCGCAGCAAAATGGAAGCGGTGACTGAAAGTATGCGCCGCGGTAGCAGCCTGCAAAAAGCGCTTGAAGAACAGCAGGTGGGCAGTGGCTTTCTGATTCATATGGTGGGCAGCGGTGAGGCCTCCAGTGAACTGGACAAGATGTTGATGCGGGTAGCAGATTACTACTCGCTGAGGTTAGCCAATGCCATCGAGGTATTTTTAAAGCTGATCAATCCAATATTGATTATTTTTATGGGAATGATAATCCTGTCTGTGGTTGCAGCGGTCATGCTTCCCATTATGGATATGAACAATATGGTCTAGTCTGCAGTAGGTTAAATACTCCCGCAGACAAGGCAAACAGATAGATAACATTAGGTAGAAAAAATGACGAATAGCAAAAAACACAGAGGTTTTACCCTGATTGAAATGATGGTTGTGGTGGTGGTGATTGCATTGCTGGGAGCCATGATAGGGCCCACTCTGTTTAGCAAGGTTCAGCAGGCGGAAGAGACCCGAGTGGCTCAGGATATCAGAGTCATAGAGAGTGCACTCAAATTTTACCGTCTGGATAACTACCGCTATCCCACTCAGTCGCAGGGTCTGGAGTCTCTGGTGAAACCCCCAGCGACGGGCGCTGATAAGTGGAATGGTCCCTACCTGGAGAAGCTGCCAGAAGATCCCTGGGGTGTTGCCTACAGCTACCAAAACCCAGGTACCCACGGCAAAGAGGTGGAGGTCTTTACCCTCGGCGTGGACGGCCAGCAGGGTGGTGAAGGTTCCAATAAAGACTGGGGAAACTGGAATATAAAGTGAGTAATCACTCCCACTTAAAAACCTATTTTACATGAGTATGGTTGCCGGCAAGCGCCAACAGGGTTTTACCCTTATCGAACTTTCTGTAGTGGTTATGATTGTAGCCACCATGGCCGCTATGAGTGTATTGGCTATTAATCAGGCTTTTGGTCGTCGCTATTCCAGCGAGGCCGACAAACTGCATATCTGGCTGCAGCAGCTGGCTGAATACTCCGCTCTGCGGGGCGCTGCCTATGGTGTGGTCACCGAGACCCCAGAGCTGACCGATCTCACTCAACTGCGGGCTGTTATCTACTACCGCAAACGCTGGGTAGCTGTGACAGTGCCTCAGCCATTTGAGCTTTCCGATGATGCCCAGATAGACTGGATGGTGCAGCTGGATGAAGTTGATCCACTGCTGCCCCAGGAGGAGCAACAGGGCAGAGATCTGGTGGGGCTTGGGACAGTGGATGCCGAACCGGAAGAATTACTGCTCCCCGAAATGGCTTTTCTGCCAGATGGTTATATTGAGCCCGAGGGAAAAATGCGCCTCAGCTTTAGCTCCAATGACGTCGAATTTAACTATTACTGGGGAGAAGCGGGGACCGGGGTGGTGTTGGAGCGGTTGCAGCCATGAGTAGGTACGGGAGAGCAAAATCAGTCTCCGGATTTACTCTGATCGAGGTTGCGGTCGCACTGGCTATATTGAGCTGGGTGCTGGGCAGCACATTGTATGTGGTGCAGCAGTATGCCGATGAGCGGCTAAAATTGCGCCAGGGGTTTTTCGCCACTCAGGTCTCCTGGAACCGCTTGCTGGAGCGCTATCAGGACTCCCAAGGCTGGGTGCCGACCACAGATCGCAGCACTAGACAAACTAGGGGTGTCGAGGATCAAATCGACCAATCATGGCGCTGGCAGATGGAAATCAAGTCGGCTATGGGCGAGGACCTGTACCGCTACGAGGTCAAAGCTGGGCCTGAGAAAAGTGACAGATTTTCTGGCGTTCTGGCGCTCTATCTTGTGGGTAAGCCGGGTTCATGAATAGGCGTCACCAGAGCGGTTTTACCCTGATTGAAACTGTGGTGGCAATGCTGCTGCTGGCGCTGATGTCGGTGCTTTCCTATCAGGCTGTCGAAGCTGTGTTGGGGACCAATGAGCGCAGTCGTCAGGGTCTGGCTGAAGAGGCCAGATTGCAGCGGGCCTGGCAAATTATTGGTCGGGATATTATGCATCTGCGGGCGCGTCCCTTTGTGGATGGTCTGGGTATGCGCGAGCCAGCCTATGTGACGGATAAAAGTGAATTTGGTGTTCGCTTTAGCCGCGGTGGCGGACCTATGGTGAAGTCCAACCCCAGCGGACTGCGTCGGGTCGAGTATATTATTAATCGCGAGCAGCAGCTGCAGCGCAAGTCCTGGGCCATAACCCAGTCGCCTCGCCTATCTGAGGGAAGCACATTAATCCTGATGGACAATGTGGACGAGGTTGTTTTTGAGCATCTCAGCAAGGATTTTTTCTATGGCCCCGATTGGCCGCCAATCAATGAAACTCACAGTCTGCGCAGTCTACCGAAAATGATTCGGGTAACCATAACTATCGATGGCCTGGGCGAGAGTTCGCGTCTATTTCCCGGCGTGGTGGCCCAATGAGTAAGTCCCGGAGCGAGCAGCCTTTTAGGCACCAGACCGGCGTGGCTCTTTTGGCTGCGCTTATTTTGATGCTAGCCCTGGTTATCACCATGGGAAATATTTTTTATCGCCATCAGATTGATGTCTCTCAGGCCACTGGCTCCCGACATACAGATCAAGCCATTCTTTTGGCTATCAGTGGAGAAAACTGGGCTCGGCAACTGCTGAGTGATAGCAGTGACGATCGCGGCGTAGACCACTTCAATGAGGACTGGGCCCAGGCTATGCCAATTTTACCGGTTGAAGGCGGCACTCTGACGGGCTGTCTATCCGACCTGCAGGGGCGAATAAACCTCAATAACTTTAGTGGTTATACCAGCCAATCCCTTAAAGCAGAGATGGGTGCCGATACCATTGGCTATGCCAAGGTTTGGGAAGCGCTGTTAGTATCCCAAGAGCTTGCAGCAGATCCATCGCGGTCGGCGACCATTATCGACTGGTTGGATGCAGACTCGGAAATGATTAATAGCTGGGGCGCAGAGCAGATTGATTACGACGGTTATACACCGCAGCGAGTCCCAGCCAACAGCCTGATTACCGATATTACAGAGCTGGCGGCCATAGGTAGTTTTCAGGTGGCAGAGGTGCAGCGGCTAATGCCCTGGCTAAGTGCTCTGCCGGGCGTTACGCCCATCAATATCAATACTGCTTCTAGTCAGCTGCTGGCAGCGCTGGGAGGCAGCATGGGACTCGAGTTTGAGCAGATGGTCAGCGAGCAACGACCCTTTAATTCCCTGGAAGAGTTTCACAATTTAATCGCCGAGCGCACTCAGCTGGCGCTACCCCTGGTCAAAACCCGCTGGCCAGCAGCGGTGATTGGGGTGAATTCCAATTACTTTGAGCTTTATTTAGAGGTGACATTGGGGGAGGCACGCATCGAAGTAAAAAGTATAATGGACAGAGCCGGGCTCCAGGAGCCAGTGATACTGTCCCGGGAAATTACCATGGTACCTGCGAGGTTGCCTAAGCCGGCTTCCTCAGCGCTGGAAGAACTGTTTGATAACAGCTCTGACCAGGAGCCGAGTGACAACCCAGATGAAGACCAGTCTATGGAGACTAACAACGTGCAATCAGCCTGTACAATGATTGGGGAAGCCTACTGATGAATCTGTCAGTTGATCATATCCACAGTCTAGACCGCCGGATTACCAATCAAGGCGATGCGTTTGGCTCTGTTGATGACCTCAGTGCCACCTCTATGCAGCTGTGGGTGCCCACTGAGCGCATTGGTTTTCATCAGCTGGATATACCCACGGCTCCCGAACGCAAGTGGCCCCAGCTAATACCCTGGTTGCTGGAAGATCGCATATTGCAACCCGTTGAAGAGATGCACTTTGTTATCTCCGGGCGCACTGATAATAACCAGCTGCAAGTATTGGCGGTTAGTCGCGAAGATATGCAGCACTGGTGTCGGGTAGCCAAAAATTCTGCGGTGGCAGCCAGCAGCATGGTGCCCGATTATTTGGCGCTTGCCTGGGAGGCCGGGCGCATCAATGTAGGCTGGAGAGAAGGCACAATTCTGGTGCGCAGCGGTGCCGATCAGGGTTTTGCCGCCAGTCCGGAAATTGCCTGGGTAATGATTGACCGGCTGATGCAGAGCGCTGAGGTTGCCCCCAGATTATCTATTTCCATACCAGATCAGAGCATGGTGCCCGAACATCTGGTGGAATCCGCGGATATCAATGATGCCAGTATTGACTGGGAGTTTGCCGATTTTCCCCCAACACCGAATTTATTACAGGGAGAATTCAAGCCCAGCAGTATCAGAGCCAGTCGGACTAACTGGCTGCCCGCAACAGGGCTGGCGGTGTTGGTTCTGGTATTACTGTTCGCGTATCTGCAGATTTCCAATAACTTGCTGGGCAAACAGGTGCAGCAGCTAGAGCAACAGCTGGTCTCTGGCTCCTCAAAGCTATTTGGCACCGGCAATATCAAAGCGGCAGAGGCCAGAGGCCTGGCCGAGCAGCGACTGAGCTATCTATTTAAGCAGCAGCAGAGCCTGCGCACTGGCGCCGTCGCCGGGTTAATTGCACTGGACAGTCTAATGACCGCCTGTGACTGTAATCTGATTGGCCTGACAGCAGAGGCAGATAAGTTATCGCTGGTGATTGATAATGGCAGCAAACTAAAGGCCAAAGCACTGAATATCCCGGGTTACCAAACCTCGATTACTCAGCAGCCCAACAGGGGAGCAGACTCTATTGTGCTGACCCTTACCCCTAGCTCAGGGGGTGGTCAATGAAAACACTGCTCACTAATTTGCAGGATAAATTTGCCGATCTGCAAGAGCGGGAAAGGCTATTTGTCTGTGCCGGAGCGGCTCTGCTTTTAATGGCTCTGCTGTATATTACATTATTGCCTCAGCTGGACAGAAATAGCGATTTAGCCGGCCAGCAGAAACAATTGCAGGCAGATATGCTGTGGCTGCAACAGCAGCAGGCGGTGGTTTCCCGGCTTACCAATAGCTGTTCAGCTTCCAGAGCGTCAGCAGAACCCGCTAAGGACCTGTTGACCCGACTGATTCGCCGCAATCAACTGAGGTTGAAGAATTTGCGCGAGGTCGGTGATGGGGTGGTACTGAGCCTTACCTCCAGTGATGCCAATCGAGTGGTGCGCATAGCGCACCAGATTGCCTGTCGGGGCTTTGTGGTGGACAGCATTCAGGTGACTGGGTCGGCCACGGAAACCAATCTGTGGGATGCGACTCTGGAGGTCAGTTATGTCAATTAGCCGCAAGCTACTCGATCGCCCCTCCAGTGAACTGGCACCTCTCGCCCTGTTGCTTGTACTGCTGGTTGCCTCTATCTATCTGGCGGTCTCAATAGCACTGCAATTTATCTCCTCTGGTGATCGGGAGTTCAGAGAAATCTCCCGGCCAGCCTCGGCAAAAGTGCTCTACTGGAACTGGTTTAGCAGCGACTCGGTGGTTGACGAGACCAGCCTTGCACAAAAACATGGCGAGTTGCCAGAGGCCAATATTAACGCTCTACTTCTGGGTGTGATGATGGCTGGCGAGGATTCTCTGGCCACATTAAAGTTTAATGGCAAGCCAGAGGCGGTTTATCGTATTGACGATGACCTTGGTTCCGGCTTCCGTTTGGTGGATATAGAGACCTTTAGAATTGTGGTGCGCAAGAATGGCGTTACCCAGCAAGTTGTAATGAAAAAACCTGAGGTAATTATTGAAACTGAGCAGGTATCGCCAGCGGAAACCTCCAGCGAACCCCAGGAGGGCTTTGCCCTGGCCAATATGTTTGGTGCTGTCCCGGTGATGGCGGGCAGTGGTTCTGGGCTTAAATTAAATAATCTCTCAGCAGAGTTAACATCTATAGCCGATCTGCAAGAGGGCGATATAGTTGTTCAGGTAGATGGCAAGTCGGTGCAGGAGTTAATGGCCAATCCAGCCCAATGGGTCAGCTACAGTAACAGCAACAGCCTGCCAGTCACGATTATGCGGCAGGGTCAGGAAGAAACCATTTACGTCAATGCTGCCAGCCTGTCAGCGAAAATATTACCGAATCTTGGATTAACCCGATAAAATGAAAACGACAATAACTAAGCGGACAAACATTATGGCAGCTGGTTCTCAGCGTACAGGGCGCAGTCTTATTGCATGGTTAGGCTCCCTGATTTTTATCCTCTGCCTAATCGCAGATGCGAGTGCCGACGACCAGGTACGTATTAACTTTCGCGATGCAGATATTCGCAGCGTGATTGAGAGCGTTGCTGAGATCACTGGCAAGTCCTTTGTGCTCGACCCTCGCGTCAAAGGCAAGGTGACCATTATTGCACCAGAGCCTATAGATTCATCGCTGCTGTATCCGGCTGTACTCTCTGCTATTCAGGTGCAGGGGTTTCAGGCCATTGAAGACGGTGCTGTAATACGTGTTGTGCCCTTTAATCAGGCGTTTAATTTTGCCGGTGGTAGCGGCAATAACCAGCTGACAACAGAGGTGCTAAAGATCAAATATGTGCAGGCCGCAACTATGGTGCCAGTGCTCAAGCCGATGATGAGCAGTGGTGCGCGACTGCAGGCCTTTAGTCAAAGCAACTATTTGGTAATCTCTGATATTCGCACCAATGTCGAGCAGGTCAAGCGGCTGATTGCGGAGATGGATGACCCGGATCAGAGTGCCGTTGAGGTAATCAATCTGGAGTATATTTCGGCTGCTGAAGCTGTACATATTGCCGGTCAGTTAAAACAGTTACAGAAACAGGATCTGTCGCTGGTTGAAGATGGTTTAAATAATCGCGTGATTGTTAGCGGCCCAAGCATTGCTCGAACCTCCTTTAAGACCATGCTCAAATCTCTGGATCTGCCCTCGACCAAAAAAGGTAGTGTTGAGGTGATTTATCTGGATTACTCCCGCGCTTCAGAAATGAAGCCCATAGTCGAAGGCATGTTGCAGTCCGATATCTTTTTGCGTTTGGCCGGTGAAGCTGGCTCCAAAGATAAGGCTAAGACCGCCTATAAAATTGAAATTGACGAGTTGAATAATGCACTGGTTGTGGCTGCGCCCTCTGCGGTAATTCGAGAGATTAAAAATGTGGTCAGCAAACTCGATCTGTCCAGGCCCCAGGTCTTAATCGAGGCTGTGATTGCCGAGCTGTCAGAGTCCCAGGCAAAAACCCTGAGCACTGAACTGGCCTATGCCAGCAAACGCCGCGGCGGCTATCTGACTAATTTCGATCAGCTGCTCAGCTCTCTGCTGGGAGTGGGTATTAATGGCGAAGTAGACTCCAACACATTGGCAGCCGCGGTTGGCAGCCTGCCGCAGTCTGCACTGGGAGTGGCTGGCGACTTTGACCAGGAGACCGGCAAAGGTATGGGCATCCTGATCCAGGCGCTAAAAACCGATGGTGCAACTAATATTCTCTCTACACCCTCGGTTGTGACCCTTGATAATGAAGAGGCCACTTTGACAGTGGGTGAAGAGGTGCCATTTGTCACCGGCAGCTTCTCCAGCATTAGTAACAACACGTCCAGTGGCAACCCATTTACTACGGTAAACCGGGAAGAAGTGGGCGTGATGCTGAAGGTCAAGCCGCAGATCAGCAAGGGCAACGGTGTGCGCTTGGAGATTGAACAGGAGTCTTCCAAAGTTAAGAGCGGCGAGCCCGGATTGCAGACTACCTCCAAAAGCACCATGCAGACCAATGTGATGATTCAGGATGGCGAACTGCTGGTTTTGGGGGGGTTGATTGAAGACCAGACGTCCGACAATGCCTCAAAGGTGCCGTTGCTGGGAGATATCCCCCTGCTGGGTCGACTGTTCCGCTCCTCGGTTAAAGGGGACACCAAGAAGGTGTTGATGATGTTTATCCGACCGACCATTATTCGCACTGCGGCAGATGCTCGCAAGCTATCCAAAAATAAGTTTGAGCACCTGATCACCAGAGATTTAAATGGCGAGAAAGAAGGCCCCCTGACCAGGCAGCTGGAAGAATTTTTACAGGGTCAAGAGGCAGAACAGTCAACAGAGTAATCATGCGCTATGAGTATTTATCTCAAGCATTTTGGCCTTGTCCGGGAACCCTTCTCGATTGTCCCCGATCCCGGCTTTCTCTACCCCAGTAACCACCACCGCCAGGCGGTTGCCCATCTAAAGTATGGTCTGGATCGGGAGGGCGGTTTTATTCTGCTGACCGGGGAAGTGGGTACCGGCAAAACCATATTGACCCGCACCATGCTAAAGCGCCTGCCAGCCCATGTGCGGGTGGCCTATGTGCTCAACAGTAAACTTGAGGTCAGCGATGCGCTAGCCAGTATCTGTGACGAGCTATCTATAGAACTGCCCAGTAGCAGTGGCCTGTCATTTACAAAAATCTGCACCGATGCACTCAACCAGGATTTACTGCAGGCCCATGCCCAGGGCAAGAAAACACTCATTGTTATTGAAGAGGCGCAAAACCTGACTGCCGAGGTTTTGGAGACATTACGGCTGTTGAGCAATCTGGAAACCCATACCCACAAGCTGTTGCATATTTTGCTGGTTGGGCAGCCGGAGCTGTTGGAGGTATTGGCACAAAAAGAATTGCGCCAGCTCAATCAGCGAGTGGTATCGAGATTTCATCTATTGCCCCTGGACAAGGATGATCTGGCCAACTATGTCAATCATCGTCTGCACCGTGCCGGAGCAAAACAGCCTCTCTTTGATGGCGCCTGTATGTCGATGCTGTACAGGCTGACCAAAGGAGTTCCCAGATTAATAAACTTAGTATGTCAGCATTCCTTGCTGGCCGCTTACTCCACCGAAACCAGAACTATCACCCCAAAGCTGATTAAACAGGCTTCCGTAGAAATTCTTGGCGAACAAACATTATCCCATCCCCTCATAAAGTACTGGCCCCATGGTCTTGCAGCTATGTTGCTTATTATAGTCGCCTGGCTTATCGCCGCCGGACCTGGTGTCCAGAATCAAGAGCCCTCAGCGGGTAGAGAGCCCTCAGCCCAAAAAGAGCCTTCAGCTTATAAAGAGCCCTCAGCTAATCAAGAGCCTTCAGCTTATAAAGAGCCCTCAGCCAACAAAAAACCAGCCCTAACTCAAACCCCAAACCTAAACCCATTTGCCGAATTGCTGGGTCTCTGGTCAGTAGCCAGCACAGAGGTTTACTCCCAGGAAGACTTTATCGCTCTAGCGGAATTTCAAGGTTTGCAATCTCAACAAATCTCCGACGCCGAGGTTATTGATCTCGAGATAATTAATCGACCAGGCATAGTGCGTCTGGAGACCCAGGCTGGCTATTTAAAAAGCTACCTGCTTACCCGGATAGATCAGTTGGGATTTACTGTTACCAATGGCTCAGATACTCAGCGATTGGACGGTCAGGCATTTCGAGACAGATGGTCGCGCAGTTTTATCTACCTGTGGCGACCCCCCGTTGAGGTTGAGCGTTTAGCACTGGGTGACACAGATGCGCGGGCCCTAAGCTGGCTGCAAACCCAGCTACAAAAAGTTGATCAGAATGCAGAGGCGATTATTAGTGGCGGCCGCTACACCCAGGCCATCGCCAATCAGGTTCTAAGATTTCAGCGCGAGCAGGAGATTACCGCTGACGGCGTGGTGGGGAGAGAAACATTACTGCGCTTAAATCAATTAACCCAAACCGATATCCCCCTGTTAACAGAGGGTAGCAACTAATGTCCTATATTCTTGATGCCCTAAAAAAAGCCGAGCGAGATCGTTTGCGCGAAGACCCCAAAGAGCTGGATGATTTTGCCAGCTCAAACTGGGACCCCTACCAGCAACCCGCTAAATCAAATGCCCCTAGAACTATTGTCCTGCTGCTGTGCATCCTTGCTTTAGTTATAGGTCTGGTTGTTTATTCCGGGCTGTTAGTTAGACCCCAGGTGCCAGTGCAGCAGCCAGCAGTTGACAGTATTCAGGCGGCGCCCGCCCCCCAGGTGATCGAAAAGGCCGCCAATGTTAAAACCCCCCCTGTACCCCCTGTATCCACAGCAGAGCCAGAGGCTCTAGCTCTGCCACAGCTGCAAATTTCCGGGCATATGTATATGGCGGAAGGCTCGGCTTCAAATCGGTTATTTGCCAACGGCGGCAGTTTTCGCCAGGGCGATAAATTAGAGAGCCACTGGACGCTGGTTGCCGTGGGTATCGATGGTATTGAAATCAGTGCTGGTCAGCGCCGAGAGTTTTTGCCCTACAGATAGCCAGCTAGTCGGAAAATACTTCCAGCACAGAGTCTTTGCCGCGATCAAAGCGTTTAACGCGGCGATAGGGAAACACATCCACCACATAGCCATTGCGTATCTGTTCCTGCAGCCCGGTCCAAAAACTGACCTGATAAAGCTCGCCGTGAATCTCTTCAAACATCTTTCGCGCTTTAATATTGCCAGAGAAAAATAATCGAAACTCCTCCGGAAAAATATCATCTGGCCCCACCGTATACCAGGTACCTGATTGCATCTCTTCCTGTTCCGTGCGCGGCTGCGGAATTTCGCGAAAATTACAATCGGTCAATGTGGCTATTTCATCATAATCATAGAAAACCACACGACCATGACGGGTGACACCAAAGTTCTTCAGGGGCATATCCCCGGGAAAAATATTGGCCGCCGCCAGTTGCTTGATACAGTTGCCGTATTCCTCCATGGCACTGCGAATTTCGTTGTCACCGGCCGTCTCCAGATAGATATTCAGTGGAGTCATATAGCGCTCGGTATAGAGATGCCGGATAAGCAGCGTATCGCCGCGTATATCGATTGAGCCGCTGGCAACTTTTTGAAGCTCTTCGATCAACTCATCAGAAAAGCGATCCAGGGGAAATACCAGATTATCAAATTCCTGGGTATCCGCCATGCGCCCAATACGGTCATGGCGAGATACCAGGCGGTATTTCTCTCGCACAATCTGATGAGTCACTTCCTTGGGCGGCGCAAACTTATCTTTAATAATTTTAAAAACAATATTGTACGAGGGCAGGGTAAACACGGTCATCACCATGCCTTTGATGCCGGGCGCGACAATAAACTTGTCGTTGGAATTTTCCAGATGGCCTACCAGCTGCCGGTAGAATTCAGTTTTTGCATGCTTGGGAAACCCCAGACTGTTGTAGATTTCATAGTCCAGCTTGCGAGGCATTAATGTCTTCAGAAAGTGGGCATACTGATAGGGCAGCGGCGCATCCACCATAAAGTGATTGCGGGTAAAACTAAAAACCACACTCAGGTCATCATCATTAAACAGCGCTGTATCCACATAGAGTTGACCCTGCTCTGTGTTGAGAAATACCAGAGCCATAGGAAAAGTCTGGTCGCCATCCACCACTCGGCCCACCATATAGGCTGCTTTGCTACGATAGAAAGTAGACTCCAAAATATCAAACTTTAGCTGCTCTGGCGCCCCTTTAAGTTGTGGCGTTACTTCCTGGTTAAACACCTCGGTAATACAGTCCAGGTCTAGCTCTATATCCTCGCCTGGTAGACTAAACTCAGATTCCTTGAGGATCCGTCTAAAGGTCTCGCGAAGCCCCTCACCCTCGTAGCGGACAAAAATACTGTACTCAGCCTCAGGCGCTTCAATAAGCTGAGAGGAGAGCACATAGATAATATCGTCGCTGATTTTGTCGTGATCATGGATATCACTGAATACAGAGTTAAAGAAGGTCTCGGCAATTTCAAAGTTGGGGAAATTAAACACCAGCTGGGTATAGGCCTGCTTGGCTTCGCTCCACAGCTTGAGGTTGGCAATATCCTTGTTGGTCACCATCTCCAGATACTGAACTGTCTGGGCGACTTTGTCTTTATACAGTTCCAGCCGGTCCACATTGGCCTGCTGCACCCCGTGCCAGTCTGCTTTCTCAAAGCGCGCCTTGGCACTTAGAGTAGAGTTCAGATAGTCGGCAAAATAGCTGCGAAACCCATTGAGAATAGTTTTCGCCATGCGCCGAGCGGTAGAGTTGTGAGTAAGAAGTTGTCCTGCCATGGGCCGGGCCTAGTTCAATAACTGCTTAAGTTGGTCAAGCTGCTGACGATTGTGCTTTTTGCTGGCGAGCACCTGGGGGCTTTCCGGTAGCGCCTGGGGAGGCTCAACAATAAATTCTTCGCCGGCGACCACGCGATCGCAGTACCCATTGTATATCTGAGTAAAGGCGGGCAGCGCTTTGGATTCAATTTCATTGGCTAGCATATGCCAACCACAGTCTCGGGCCGCTAAATAAACTGCCGGGTGAGACCATTTTTGCTCGGCTTTTGGACTGGGTTTATTGCAGGCTTCTTCATAGGCCCTGCGCGGGTTGGGCAGGTTAGAGGGCATGCCAGCTGAGCGGCAGGCATTGAGCATTTTATGCAATGTGGGCAGGTACTCACTCTCGGCAATAATTTTTTCTGCCGCCGCAAGAATTACCTCTGGGCCAAAGTCGCTGAGTTTGGATAGCCAGAGTTTTTTGGCCAGATTTTCTGACTTGGTATTGTCGCCAAAGGCCGCGTAGTACTGGTTGTGGTAATTCACCTGAAACAGCGCAAAGATCTGATTGATACTATCAATCAGTTCAGGGCTGGCTGGCGCGGCTTTAGCTTGCCCAGCTGCGGTCGGAGAGCGCGTCGATGATGCTGCGATCTCGGATGCGACCTTCTGAATTAGATCCTTGCTTGCCATGACTAACACTCGCTGACTGGGGTTGATTGTGCCGCGCCCACTGGCGCTTCACATACTGCAAAAATTTGGTGCTCCAGGAACCATGGGGTGTGCCATTTTCCTGCCAGTATAAAACAAATTCCGGGATAATCTGCTGGGCAAACTGGCGATCAATATTCGCCATCTGCAGCACATCATAGACAGTTTCTTTTGGCTGCCACTGCGCTGGGATCGCGCGGGGCATACTGTCCTGATCCATCATGCCAGTATAAAACTGCCATTGACGGCGCACATGATGAATAAACTTGGAATCCCAGGTGCTGGATAGATCTCCGCGGTCACGCCAGTACAGAATAAACTCCGGCACCGCATCTTCGATAAAGTTGGGATTGATGCCGCCCTGTTTAATCAGGATATCCAGAGCATCGGCAGAGGGCCGCCATTCGCTGGTGACAGAGACTTCACGGCTGCGCCTATGGTGCTTACTTGCCGCCTGCTGCCACTGGCGCCAAACCTCCTTAATGTATTTTGACTCCCAGCTGTGGCGCGGTACATTGCGCTCGCGCCAGTAGGCGACAAACTGGGGAATCTGCTGCTGAGCAAACTCCCCGGTCACACCCAGCTGTGCTAGCTGGCGCAGCGCGTCCTCGCTGGGCTGCCAGCTTCCACCAATGGTCTTCGCGGAATGAGGGCTGCTGAACTGATTAATCTGTGGGCTGGACTGCTGTGCTGTTTGGGATGGTACTTGAGCTGAGCTGGCCCCTTCATTAAAGGCAAAGCGGAAATCCTGCTGTGCGGAAAAAGCGCCGCCGCCAATTAATAACAGGCCCTTCTCATGAAGGCTGGCCGACAGACGGCGGATATCTTCTTCGCGCCAGAAAGGCGTCAGCCCCAGTAACCTGTGTCCCGGGATGGTCACCCAGTTAAATCCACTGCTGTGCAACGACTCGCCATGGGCAATGCATTCCTGCAGCAATTGCAACAACACCGCTTCTTCAAGGCCCAGCGTCGCAGCCAGACTGGGCGAGATTACAATAGGTTTTTCGGGAATTAATGACATCGGATTACTTTAGCAGAAAGCGAATCGATGAACGAGATAATCATGCCATGCTGCTCATTTTTTAACTGGCCCAGCCGCCACTAACAGGAAACACCTGACCCACAAAGCAGTCAGCGGCATCAGAGCAGAGATAGGCGGCAAACTGGGCATCTTCGCGCATGGATACCAGCCGCCCCAGGGGCACCTCTCGTTTAAGCCGATCCTGGAATGCGGGATTGGCTTTGGTCTCTTCCGGGAAGTAGGTGGGGTTATCGACAAAGTTCTGGGCTATGGCATTAATTTGAATGTTATGGGGGGCCATCTCGACACCGGCGGCCTGCACATAGGCCAACTGTGCACCACGGGCTGCGCTGTAAGTGGATGCTCGCTTCATACCACGCAGGGCTGAGGCGCTGCCCATCACCAGTATCTTGCCAGACTGGCGTTCAATCATCTGAGGTAGCACTGCGCTGACCAGCCTGGGCATTGGGTTAACCACTGCACTAAATACTGATTCCCATTCGTTATCATCGACTTTCTCCAGCTTGGTAAAGGGGGCGGGAATGGCCAGGTTTATTACCAGTACATCGATAGAGCCTGCAGCTGCAACAAGCTGCGCGGGTAGTGTTGGCTCGGTCAGCAGCTGATTATCCCTGATTACCTCGGCGCCCTTTTCTGTAAAGACTTCGCAGAGAGTGGGGCCCATAAAGGTATC
>DDCQ01000071.1:8282-31465 GCA_002334915.1 Porticoccaceae bacterium UBA2002 | reverse complement strand
TTAGCTGACTGATTCCAGTCTAGTACCCACCATTCCAGCCTGCCACAGTTGCGCTCAAGGGCCAGATTGGCCAGATAGGCGAGCAATGTTTTGCCAAAGCCTTTGCCGCGCATCTCTGGCTGAATATAGAGATCCTCAAGATAGAGGCCGGGCTGCCCCAGAAAGGTGGAGTAATTATGGAAGAACAGAGCAAATCCAACTGGCTGATCCTGGTGCTCGGCAATCACTACCTCGGCGTAGGGTCTATCGCCAAATAAAGACTCCTCCAGTGTGGTGACATTGGCCACCACCTCATGAAGCAGCTTTTCATAGTCTGCCAGTTGTTTAATAAATTGCAGTATTAAGGGGCAGTCTTCGATGCTGGCCTGGCGGATGAATAATGACATAGTTAAAAGCTGTTTTTGTAAGTTTGCTGTAGGCTTATCTTAGTCCTCAGCTGGTATTTTTATTACTGTACATAATAACAGTAATAAGCTTAAATAAGCACTGATAACAGGAGAACTCCTTTGGCGACAAAATCCAAATCAGCCTATGTATGCAATGATTGCGGTGCCGACTATCGCAAATGGCAGGGCCAGTGCGGCGAGTGCAGCGCCTGGAATACATTGTCTGAAGTGCGTCTGGGCCCCGCCGCTCGGGGTGGCAAGGTATTGCGTCCGGGATTTGCCGGCGCTGTAGATAGTGCAGTCAAAACTCTCGCCGATATTGCGCTGGATGAAATTCCCAGAATCACTACAGGGACCGGCGAACTGGATCTGGTGCTAGGAGGAGGTCTGGTGCCCGGCTCGGCTATTTTGGTGGGCGGTGAGCCCGGAGCTGGTAAAAGTACATTGCTACTGCAGACTCTGTGCAAGCTGGCGGAAAATAATACGGCGCTGTATGTCACCGGTGAGGAGTCACCTCAGCAAGTGGCTATGCGCGCCAAGCGCCTGGATCTGCCCGTGGATAAACTGGAGATTATGGCGGAGACATCGGTGGAAACTGTCTGTGCCATTGCCGAGCAGAAGCGCCCCAAAATTCTGGTGGTGGACTCCATTCAAGTGATGCATATGGAAGAGGTGGCCTCCGCTCCCGGCAGTGTGTCCCAGGTGCGCGAGAGCGCCTCTATGCTGGTGCGCTTTGCCAAGCAGAGTGGCACTGTGTTAATTCTGGTGGGCCATGTCACCAAAGATGGTTCTTTGGCAGGCCCAAAAGTTTTGGAGCATATGATTGATTGTTCTCTGATGCTCGAGGGTTCCAGCGACTCTCACTTCCGCACATTGCGCAGTAATAAAAATCGCTTTGGCGCGGTCAATGAGCTAGGTGTTTTTGCAATGACCGATAAGGGGCTTAAAGAAGTGGCCAACCCCTCGGCAATTTTTCTGCAGCGTGGCGAAGAGGTTTCCTCGGGCTCTGTGGTAATGGTGGTCTGGGAAGGCACTCGGCCTCTGCTGGTTGAGTTGCAGGCACTGGTGGATGATAGCCATCTGGGCAATCCGCGGCGAGTTACCCTGGGCCTGGATCATAACCGTCTGTCCATGTTGCTGGCCGTACTGCATCGTCATGGTGGCATATCGGTGGGTGACCAGGATGTCTTTGTTAATGTGGTGGGTGGCGTTAAGGTTTTAGAGACCAGTGCTGATCTGGCGCTTATCCTGTCAGTGATCTCCAGCTTCCGTGATAACCCATTACCCCAGGATCTGGTGGTATTTGGCGAGGTGGGGCTTGCCGGTGAGATTCGCCCGGTCGCCAATGGCCAGGAGCGTCTGCGGGAAGCGGCAAAGCATGGCTTTACCCGCGCCATTGTGCCGGTGGGCAATGCCCCCAAGCAGCCGATTAAAGGTATGAAAGTTATTCCGGTGCGCCGTGTAACTGAGGCTCTGGAGGCTCTGTAAGCCACTTAAACCATTCGAGCAGCAATTTATTAATTCAGCTGATTGACAATAAATCGACGCAAGAGTAGATTGCCCACTCTTGCTTCGGCAATAGGTTCTCAAGTTTAGCCAGTCCGGGCTCGGCTAGATAAGAGTGAAACGGGAAATCGGTGCGCCTGACCACAGATTGGTCAAATAGCAACCCCGATACTGCCCCCGCAACGGTAAATAAGAATATTTGGTTGTAAGACCACTGTGCACCAAGGCATGGGAAGGTAACCAAATACAGAGACCATTAAAGTCTCTTGCTTATGAGTCCGGAGACCGGCCTATCGCTATGCAGACAAACCGCGGGGTGCGGTCTTGTGCTGATTGACAGTCTCTGTCCCTCTGCCTGTACGCCCCCGATTATATTTATTAATCGCTCGGGTGTGAGCGTTAGAGGAAATCATGAAAAAACCATCTGTTCTTGCAATAGCAATAGTGCTGTCTGCATCATCTCTTGTTATCCCAACAGTTTCGGCTGGCGAAGCAGAAATCCAGGAAGTTATGGTCAGTGCTTCTCTGGTGCCTATTGCGGCCAATAAATCGGCCAATGCCATTACGGTGATCGATAGCGAACAGCTAAGAAACCGTGCAGCGCTCAGTGTCAGTGACCTGCTGCGAGACGTGCCTGGGCTGGCCGTCAGCCGCAGTGGTGTGCAGGGGTCTCAGACTCAAATCCGCGCCCGCGGAGCTGAGGCCAATCATCTGTTGGTATTGATCGATGGCGTTGAAGCCAATGATCCATCCCAGAGCGACGAGCTGAACTGGGGAGTTCTGGCTGCTGATGATATTGAGCGTATCGAGGTTATTCGTGGGCCACAGAGCTCTATGCGCGGCAGTGATGCTATGGCCGGAGTGGTCAATATTATTACCCGCAGTGCCAGCGCTCCTTTTAGTGCCGCGGCATTCACAGAGGTCGGTAGCTTCTCGACTAAGCGCAGTGGCTTTAATCTGGGTGCCAAGAAGGACAACTTCGATATTCGTTTGGGTGTCAGCGATACCCAGACCGAGGGTGAAAATATCTCCCGCACAGGAGATGAGAAAGATGGCTACGAAAATACCAGCATTAACCTCAAAGCTGGATTGCAACTCAGCGATGAGCTGCGAATTTCAGTTGCTGCTCGTCACTCAGATGGTATGAATGAATTTGATGCCGATAATGACTTCGATGGTTTTATTGAAGATCAGGACGCTGTTTCAGAATTCCGCAATAGCACCATGCGTCTGCAGGGGGATTACAGTTCTGCGGATGGGCGCTGGCAGCACAAACTGATGGTTGCCCAGTCCAACAATGATAACGAAGCATTTGCCGACGGTACTCTGGGTAATGTGACGGCCTCAACTAAGGATCAGATTCAGTATATTGGCTCTCTGTTTTGGAACAATGGCGCGCACAGGCTCTCTTTCCTTGCCGAGCGCGAAGAAGAGGACTACAAACAGCGTGGCCCATTGAACTGGGGCCTTGACCCCAATCAGGATCGCGAGCGCGATACTGACAGCTTTGCCCTGGAGTTGCGTACCGATATCTCTGATGATCTGTCATTTGCAGCCAGTGGTCGCTACGATGATAACTCTGAGTTTGACAGTGCCAGCACCTTTAGAGTTGAAGCCATATACCAGCTAAATGATGGACTCCGTCTGCGCAGTGCTTACGGTACAGCAGTCAAGAACCCCACATTCACAGAGCGTTTTGGTTTTTACACCAACTTTATCGGCAACCCCAACCTTGAGCCTGAGGAGTCTTCCAGCTGGGAGCTGGGTATGGATAAACAGATGGGTGAGTTAAGTCTGTCAGCCACATTGTTTGATACAGAGCTGGAAAGCGAGATTGATGGCTTTGTCTATGACCCGGCAACCTTTGCTTATACCTCTGGCAACAAAGAGGGCAAAAGTCAGCGTCAGGGTGTTGAGTTTACCGCCTCCGTAAATATGAGCGACAACCTGGTGATCAATGCAGCCTATACCTACACAGATTCAGTTGAGGCTGATGGTGCTGGTGGTTATAAGGATGAGATACGCCGTGCACGCCATACTGGCAGCCTCAACCTGGCCTGGCAGGCAATGGATAATCTGCAGATCAACACCAATGCACAGTACAGTGGCAGCCAGACTGATACGTACTTCCCACCATGGCCAACACCGTCTCAGACTGTGACCATGGATGATTACAGGCTGATCAATATCAATGCCAACTACAGTGCGTCAGACAAGCTGGATATTTATCTGCGCCTGGACAATCTGCTGGATGATGATTATGAAGAAGTATTTGGTTACCAGACCCTGGGTTTTGGTGCCAGCCTGGGCCTGCGGTTTAGTCTGTAAATGCTGCCTGTAAACTCGAGAGCATGAAAGACTCAGCGCTAGACTTGGTGGCGGGTGAAGTGGCCAGTCGAGATGGTATTGTCTATGCTGTTTTGCTGTTGGAGGAAACCCTATGAAAATAGTTTCATTGTTGCCCAGTGCCACTGAACTCGTCTGTGGTTTGGGCCTGCGCGATCAGTTGGTGGGCGTATCCCATGAATGCGATTATCCCGCCTCTGTGGTTGGCCTGCCAATACTGACCAGCTCGCGCATTCCCGAAGGTCTGGATAGTGGTGAAATAGATAGACTGGTGACCGACCAGCTAAAGAATGATAAGGCGCTCTATGATTTGGTGATGCAGCCACTGATTGAGCTTGAGCCCGATCTAATTGTGACTCAGGCCCTGTGCGATGTCTGTGCAGTATCTGGCAACGATGTGGCCAGCGCCATTGGCAGCCTGCCCGGTGACCCCAGGGTAGTAAATCTGGAACCTATCTGCCTGAATGATGTTTTGGATACAGTGGATCTGCTGGCGGAAGCTGCCGACTGCATAGAACAGGGCCAGCGCTACAGAGCAGAGTTACAGGGGCGCATTGATTTGGTGGCAGCGCGCTCCAAGACTATTGCAGATAAACCCAAAGTGGCGCTTCTGGACTGGCTGGACCCGCTGTTTGACGGTGGTCATTGGAGTCCGGAAATTATTGCCCTGGCCGGTGGCGAACCCCGCTTTGGTGCCAAGCGGGAGCCCTCTCAGCGCCGCGACTGGGAGCAGTTAATCGATGCCGATCCGGAGGCGATTTTTATCGCCCTGTGCGGCTTTAATATTGAGCGCTCTATGCAGGACGTAGAGCAATTTTTGGCCGGCGATGGCTTTGCTGCGCTGCAGGCTAAATCTCACACCAAAATTTTTCTGGTGGATGGCAATGCCTACTTTAGCCGCCCCGGCCCCCGGTTGGTTGATGCTCTGGAGATCATGGCCAATGCATTACATCCCAGCATTCATTCGTTGCCAGCGGGCTTGCCCGAGGCAATCAAAATTATTGAATAAGGTTATAGCCCAATGACAGATGACAAGACGAAAAAAGACAGTAGCCATAAAACTAAAATGAAAAAGCTGAAAGAGAATGTAGACTCTTCGATTGCAGCTGCAGATACCGAGCGCGGTGTGATGATTTTGCTGACTGGCAATGGCAAGGGCAAATCCAGTTCTGCCTTTGGTATGGTGATGCGCGCGCTCGGTTATGGCTACAGGGTCGGCGTGGTGCAGTTTATTAAAGGGGCTCAGTTATCCGGGGAAGAGATGTATGTGCGCGATCATTGCCCAGAGGTGACTTTTCAACAGATGGGTACTGGCTTTACCTGGGATACCCAGGATCGCTCTACAGATATAGCAGCGGCGGAAACAAGCTGGGCGGTTGCAGAGAAAATGCTAAAGGATGAAAGCTATCATCTGGTGGTGCTGGACGAGCTTACTTATATGCTCAGTTTTAAATATCTGGATCAGGACATGATTCTCAATGCGCTTAAAAACCGACCAGAGAATCAGTCGGTGGTGGTAACAGGCCGCGGAGGCGGTTCAGCGCTGGCCGATATGGCCGACACAGTCTCTGAAATTAAAGAAGTAAAACATGCCTACAACTCTGGCGTGATGGCTCGCAAGGGCGTGGATTATTAATTGCGCCACTTTTCCGCGCCAAGCTTAATCTGGTCTCTGGCAATTTTATTGCCAGTGGCTGCGCTGGTTTCCATGACTGTTGGCACGGTTGATATTTCCCTGTCTGAGGCGCTGAGTGCTTTAACTGGCAGCTCGGTTAATACTCAAACTCATACTATTCTTTTTGATATTCGTTTACCCCGCATACTGCTGGCGATTGCTGTGGGTGCAGTGCTGGCTAGTACTGGTGCCGTGATGCAGGGGCTGTTTCGCAATCCCCTGGCCGACCCATCACTAATAGGTGTATCCAGCGGTGCTTCTGTGGGTGCCAGTTTAATGATTGTTACTGCCGGTGGCTTTATTCAATCCGGGGCACTGGTGGGTTTATCTCTGGTGGCAGTGGGCGCCTTTATTGGTGGCTTTGCAGCCACATTACTGGTCTACAGGTTAGCTACCTCTGGTATTGGCACCTCTGTTACCACCATGCTGTTGGCCGGTATTGCTATAGCAGCCCTGGCAGGTGCGCTAAATAGCTTACTCAGTTACTTTTCTGACAATGACATGTTGCGCCAGATTAGCCTCTGGCAAATGGGCAACCTCAGCGGCGCCAGCTGGACCAAGGTTATTATTATGGGCGCGGTAGCAGTTCTTTTGATGGGGTTGTTTCCCCGGGACAGTAAGGCGCTCAATGCGCTGCTGCTGGGTGAGTCTGAGGCGCGTCATCTGGGGATTGATGTACAGCGAGTCAAGCGTCGATTGATTGTACTCACAGCTCTGGGAGTGGGTGTCTCTGTGGCTCTGGCGGGGCTGGTGGGTTTTGTAGGCTTAATAATGCCCCATATTGTGCGCCTGACCATTGGCCCGGATCATCGCTGGCTGGTACCGGCCTCGGCGCTTGCCGGCGCTACCCTGTTGGTTATTGCTGATAGCCTGGCGCGTATTGTAGTGATTCCCGCTGAACTGCCCACAGGCATTCTAACTGCGCTGCTGGGCGCTCCCTTCTTTGTCGCACTGCTTTTGCAGCAGCGCAAGGATGTGTGATCTATGACCATGCGAGCCGATAATATTTCACTGCACCTGTCGGGCTTTGACCTGCTGCGCAATATCAGTCTTGAGGTTGAGGCGGGTAAGGTGACGGCAATAGTGGGGCCCAATGGCGCGGGTAAATCCAGTTTGCTAAAAGTACTGACCGGCGAGATGGCCGCCACCAGGGGAGAGGTATTTCTCAACAATCGACTTTTGCAGGACTGGCCGCTACTGGATAGAGCAAAGATACTGGCGGTTCTGCCGCAACATACGCTTTTGAACTTCCCATTTACTGCAGACGAGGTGGTTGGTTTGGGGCGTATTCCTCACAATACTGGATTGGCCAAAGACACACAGATTATCGCCGAGGCGCTGGATCTGGTGGATGCCAGCTATTTGCAAAAGCGCTTTTATACCCAGATGTCCGGTGGAGAAAAACAGCGGGTACAGCTGGCGCGGGTATTGGCACAAATCTGGCAGGCCAGTCATTTGGGTGAGCAGTTTCTAGTGCTCGACGAGCCCACCTCGGCCTTTGATCTATCTCACCAGAAGCTGACTCTGGACATTGTGCGTGAGCTAGCAGATAAAGGTGTGGGGGTGGTAATGGTACTTCATGACTTAAATTTGGCGGCCCGCTGTGCCGATAATCTGGTCGTTTTTGATGGCGGTGTAATCGCTGCTCAGGGCAGCCCGGAGGCGGTTCTGTCGGAGGCATTAATCGACAGGGTATTTGGGGTGAAATCTATTATTGCCCAGCACCCGGTGACCAAGCGACCACTGGTAATTACCTGATGCCTGGACTGATGCTGTTATTACTGTGTTTTTCCTGGCCTGCGGTTGGGGCCATTGTTGTGGTCGACGACAATGGTCAGGAGGTTCGACTCGATAAGCCGACACAGCGCATTATCAGTTTAGCTCCCAATATTACTGAGGTTCTGTTCCATATTGGTGCAGGGGAACAAATTGTCGGTGCCGATGAGTACAGCAATTACCCCCAGGCGGCCAAACAAATTTTGCGGGTCAATAACCATGCAGCCGCAAATTATGAGTTGATACTCTCATTAAAGCCGGATCTGGTTATAGCTTGGCAGTCTGGCAATGGCGAAAAAATTATCGCTCCACTGCGCAAGCTGGGTATTCCGGTATTTGTAGTAGAAACTCGCAAGATAGATGCTATTCCCGACCTATTCCGACGATTTGGACTGCTTACCGGACACCAGGATAGGGCGGAGCAGCGAGCCATAGAGTTTACCCAGCAACTGAACGGGCTGCAGGCAGCTCAACTGGGCAAGTCTTTAGTCAGAACTTTCTACCAGATATGGGATGAGCCTCTTATTACCTTAAACGGGAAGCATATGGTCAGCGATGTGATTGCTCTCTGCGGTGGCTGGAATATTTTTGCCGAGGCTGTACCTCTGGTGCCCTATGTCAATATTGAGTCGGTTGTAGCGGCAGACCCACAGATGATTATTGCCGGAGGCAGTCAAGAAGAGCAGCCTCGATGGTACAGCAGTTGGCAGCAGTGGCAGGGCATATCTGCAGTAGCAAACAGGCAGATCTATCTGATTCCATCGGATCTAATGCAGCGCCATTCGGTGCGTATTCTCGAGGGTGCCGAAATAATGTGTGACTATATGGACCGCGCCCGCAACCAGGAGTAAAAGCGCCTGCGGCCATTGATACAAGCGCCTGCGGCCTAAAATAAAAGCGCCTGCGGCCTAAAATAAAAAAGCCGCTAACAGAGTTAGCGGCTTTGAATGTCCCTTTTTTTCACTTCGTAAGATCTGAGTAATACGATAGCGTTCGGACGGTTATATATTGATCCCCTAATTTTCTTATTATAGGTCGTACCCCCTCTCGTTATGCTCTGTGAGATCTAGACCACTTGTTTCGTCTTCTTCATTGACTCGCAATATTAACAGCTTATCAACCAGTTTCAACAGTATAAATGTTGCTATACCTGTATAGACGAACGTTGCGGCAATACCCACAATTTGCACATAGGTCTGAGAGGCCATAGTCATTCCTTCGTTGTAGCCCTGACCACTAAAGACGCCCAGCGCATCGGAGGCGAAAATACCTGCATAGAATGTACCCAACATGCCACCCACACCATGCACCGGGAATACATCCAGAGAGTCATCAATTTTAAAGCGCTGCTTGAGCGCCTGAGTGGCGTAGTAGCAGATAACGCCTGCACTAAAGCCGATAACCAGTGCGCCACCAGGGCCAACAAAGCCGGACGCCGGAGTAATAGTGCCCAGACCAGCAACCATACCAGTGACAATGCCTAGCACTGAAGGTTTGCCGTGCTTTAACCATTCCATCATCATCCAGGCCAAGGAGCCTGCAGCGGCTGAGATATGAGTGACCAACATCGCCATACCGGCATCGCCATTGGCTGCAAGAGCGGAGCCGGCATTAAAACCAAACCAGCCAACCCAGAGCATACCTGCACCGGTTACGCTCATCGTCAAGTTGTGAGGGGGCATAGCCTGATTGGGGAAGCCCCTGCGATTGCCCAGCACCAATGCGGCAACCAGAGCACCAACACCTGCAGTGATATGCACAACAGTACCGCCAGCAAAGTCCAGCAGGCCCATCTCACCGAGCCAACCACCGCCCCATACCCAGTGGGTAATAGGCGCATAGACCACGACCAGCCAAAGGGCGCTGAACAGCAACATTGCGCTAAAGCGCATGCGCTCGGCAAAGGCACCTACAATCAGTGCCGGCGTAATCACGGCGAACGTCATCTGGAACATAGCAAATACAGACTCAGGGATATCACCGGCCATGGAATCTTCTTTGATATTGCCCATTAGCAGGTTGTCCAGATTACCAATCCAGGCATTCATGGAGCCACCATCGCCAAAGGCCAGGCTGTAGCCAAAGGCAAACCAAATTAAAGATGCCATACAGGTAACGGCAAAACACTGCATTAACACAGACAAAACATTCTTTGAGCGAACCAAGCCACCGTAGAATAGCGATAAGCCGGGGATGGTCATAAACAGTACCAGGGCGGTAGATGTTAAAATCCAGGCTGTATTGGCGCCATTTAAATCGTCAGCAAACACCTGGGAAGACAGGGTGCTTAAAATAACTGTTATAAGGCCTCGATTGAGGTATTTATTGTTGGCTAGCATGATGTTTCCTCTGCGAAACGCACTAAAAATGTGCAAAAATAATAATCAGTCAGCGGCGAGTGCACCATAATAGACCGAAAAATTCCCCTAAAGCCCTAAATACAGGCGTTCTCTGTAATCAAAGCAAAATTTGTACCAGACCAGCCTAAATACGCACTGATTTGCACCATATTTTTCTTCAAGCACCAGTGAGGTGCTTCGCAGTGCCCTTTTATTGGGCTCTATGCACCTCAGCTCTGTCTATACTTGATATGAATTGGAGGCAATTATGGTTGATAATGACGAGCTAAAAGAAAGACTTCTGATATTCAGAGACAGGCTTGAGAATGCGTCTGGCGTAAGCCCCTCGGACCGGGGTCTATGGACCAGTTTAATGGCAGAGATTATTGCCATCAGTGAAAATAAACAGCTCTCTAACAATTCAGCTCAGCTGGGCTTTCGAGAGCTATGGAAGCAAAAGAGTTCTGCCTATGAGGTGGATCATCCGGAAATCGCCTATACGGTGCGTCAAGTGCTGGACATGTTGGCTAAAATGGGGATTTAATAACCGCTGACTGTATAATTCACAAAAACATAGATATTCCGGTGTGCGAACTTGTATAAACTCTTAGCTATAACTTTTTTGATAATCGGGCTTGCCGGCTGTTCCTCTGCCCCAACGCCTATTAAAGTGGCCCCCAACGATGAATATATAGGTTGGCACTGCGAGGGCGATATCAACTCGGATGAGCACTGGCGCTGTGACAAAAAGATGCTTAAAGATGGCCTGGTAGTGACCACAGCGACAGCTGTTGAGGCTGTAACTGATTCAGCGCTTAGCAGACCAGTTGAGTCAGAGGTCAGCACTGTAGCCGCCACGCCCAATGTTGTTGAGACCAAATCTCCCGCTCCTCAGGCAGAAGAGCCTGAGTCGACCCATGAGTCTGGTTCTATCCATCTCAATTCTGGCTTTACCATTCAGTTAGGTGCCTTTGATAGCCCTGAGCAGGCCCGGAGCGTTGCCGCTGCCCTCGACGTTGAGGGCGATATACAAATTAGGCAGATCCTCTCTAGAGGCACAACCTTTGCTGTAATTCTGATGGGTCAGTATGCCAGCCGCGCTGAGGCCGATGCAGTGGCTGAGACTCTGGGCATAAACTATTGGGTGCGCTCACTGAGGTCTCTCGCCGATGCAACAGTCCAGTGATACCTCTGTTACCTCAAGACTAAAGGCATTTGCCGACTCTAAATCACGCACAATCACCACAGCCGTCGATGCCGATTATGGCCTAATCAGTAAGCAGCTGGCCGGACTGATTGAGGGCGAGTCAGATCGTATCGCCAATCTGGCTAATTGCTCGGCACTGCTGTGGCAGGAACTGCCGGACATCAACTGGGTTGGTTTCTATCTTTTAAAGCGCAAAAAACTTGTTCTGGGGCCATTTCAAGGCAAGCCGGCATGCACCAGAATAGAGATGGGCTGCGGTGTCTGCGGTACAGCGGCGAGCATGGGTAAAACAGTGATTGTCGCCGATGTACATCAGTTTCCTGGTCATATAGCCTGCGATGCAGCCTCCAAATCAGAGATCGTGGTGCCGATAATAAAAGATGGCCGGTTAATTGCTGTGCTGGATATAGATAGTCCCACCCCGGACCGTTTTGATCATCGGGATCAGCAGGGTCTAGAGGCTCTGCTGCGGGTATTACTGCCACAGCTGTAAACCTTAAAGCAGAATATAAATCTGAGTATTCGGGGGAATACCATGGAACGTACAAATCCGTTTTCTGCGCAGCTAGTGTTTAAAGCGTTTAAATACACTGTGTATGCATTGTTGACTTTAAATATCTTTTTATTTTACCAAGAAGAGAGCCTGGCCACCGCGCAGACTTTTAGTCAGGGCATTAGCCTGGAGAATATTATTCAGGGCTTTGCGGCGACCATAGATACCGCAGCCTGGGTCTTGCTATTACTACTGTTTGAACTGGAAACATCCATACTGGATGACCGGGTTTTGCGCAATCCACGGGTTCAGACTGTCTTTCTGGCGGTTCGCACCTTTTCCTATGGTTTTATTCTCTACGCCTGCTACGGCTACATAAGCAAAATTTTGCTCACCTATAGTATCTCGCCCTTTGTGGTTGCAGACGCCTGTTCTCTTGTAGGTCAGGGTTTTGCCAGTATCGATACTCTGGATGAGTATCCTCCGCTGGATGCACAGAGCTGTCGTGGATTGGCCGAGACCGGACTCTACAAGCTAAACGGCCAGCAGGTATTGGGCTCTGCCTTAGATTGGCAGGCGATTCAATGGTTGGCCTGGGTGGATGTGATTAACTCTGTTACCTGGATTATTGTAGTGGCCATTCTGGAAGTGGATGTCTGGCTGCAGCTGCGGGAACGTTTTTCCGGGCTGGTAGTGGTGGTTAGCAAGTATCTAAAAATGGGGCTCTACGGCATTTTACTTGCCTGTGCGGTTTACTGGTGGTTTCTAGGCGATATTCTTGATTTTTGGGATAGTTTTCTATGGATCGTCGCCTTCTTCTTTATTGAGCTGAATCTGTTCCAGTGGCAGGCAGAGACCGAGGCGGGTGCCCCTGTCTCTGCTGTCTCTTAATTAGGGATAATCGCCAGAATCAGCTTGGCCAGACAGGTTAATTTGCCCTCTTCATTCTCCAGGCGAATCTCCCACACATGGGAGCGCCTGCCCAGATGAATGGGGCGTGCTGTACCCACCACTAAGCCAGAGGTCACTGGGCGCAAATGGGTAGCACTGACTTCCTGGCCCAGACACTTGAATTTAGTCATATCGATCACATGGGCACCGGCAACACTGCCAAGAGTCTCTGCCAGCACCACATTGGCACCACCGTGTACCACCTTATAGGGCTGAAAGGTGCGGTGATCGGCGGGCATGGTGCCGCGCAGGAAATCGTCGCCCACTTCGGTGACATTGATATCCAGGTGCTCGCCAATGGTGCCTTTGTTCATTGGGCCATTGATTAGCTCGATGTCTGGAGTCTGGTGCCAGATACTGCTCATAGTCAGTCCTTTCTTGTTATGCTTTTAGTCGCTTGTGCTTCACTCGCTTGGGCTGGGCATCCTCACCTTTGCGGGCGATAAAGTCCTCGTGATATTCGCTGTAGTTACCTTCAAAGAACACCACTTCACCGTTGTCTTCGTAAGCCAGAATATGGGTGGCAATACGATCCAGGAACCATCGGTCGTGAGATATCACTAGTACGCATCCGGGGAAGGAAAGGACTGCTTCCTCCAGTGCGCGCAGAGTTTCAATATCCAGATCATTGGAGGGTTCGTCCAGCAGCAGCACATTGGCTCCCTGCTTCAGGGTATTGGCCAGATGCAGACGGCCGCGCTCACCACCAGAGAGTTCACCTACACGTTTCTGCTGATCATTGCCCTTAAAGTTAAAGCGTCCGGCATAGGCACGAGAAGAAACCTCATAGTTGCCAATTTTAAGAATATCGTGCCCGCCAGAAATCGCTTCCCAAACACTATGGCTATCATCCAGTGAATCGCGGCTCTGTTCAACATAGGCTACCTTCACTGATTCACCCAGAGTTATGGTGCCGCTGTCTGGTTGCTCGGTACCAGCGATCATGCGGAAGAGGGTGGATTTACCTGCACCATTACCGCCGATAATACCTACTACCGAAGCCTTGGGAATGGACAGTGACAGATCTTCAATCAGCAATTCATTGCCAAAGCCCTTGCTGACCTTATCCAGCACAATAACTTTGTCGCCGAGGCGTTCGCCGGGGGCAATATAGATTTCATTGGTTTCGTTGCGCGACTGAAATTCTTGAGAATTCAGTTCATCAAAACGGGCTAGACGGGCCTTGTTTTTCGCCTGTCGCCC
The DNA here is from genome assembly GCA_002334915.1 of Porticoccaceae bacterium UBA2002. Lineage (GTDB taxonomy): Bacteria > Pseudomonadota > Gammaproteobacteria > Pseudomonadales > Porticoccaceae > HTCC2207. Next base: position 17,583 of record DDCQ01000071.1, on the reverse strand, counting down.
CTTGGGGTTTTGCCGCACCCATTCCAGTTCTTGCTTAATCGCTCGCTGGCGGGAAACTTCCTGCTTGGATTCGGTTTCCAGACGTTTGCCTTTGGCTTCCAGCCATGTGGAGTAATTGCCTTCGTAGGGAATACCGCGGCCGCGGTCGAGCTCAAGAATCCAGCCAGCGACATTGTCTAGGAAGTATCGGTCGTGGGTTACTGCCACCACAGTGCCAGCAAACTCTTCAAGAAATTTCTCCAGCCAGAATACAGATTCAGCATCCAGATGGTTGGTGGGCTCGTCGAGCAACAGCATATCCGGACGTGACAGCAGCAGGCGACACAGAGCGACACGACGTTTTTCACCGCCGGACAGAGAGGTCACATTGGCATCCCAGGGGGGCAGGCGCAGTGCATCTGCAGCCACATCCAGCGAATGGTCCAGATTATGGGCATCCCAGGCTTCGATAATTGCTTCGAGCTCACCCTGCTTTTTAGCCAGAGCATCAAAATCAGCATCGGGCTCGGCATAGTCTAAATAAACCTGATCCAGGCCGCGCAATGCATCTACGGCCTCGCGCATACCATCTTCAACATTGCCGCGAACATCTTTGTCGGGATCCAGCTGAGGTTCCTGAGCCAGGTAGCCAATTTTTATACCCGGCATGGGTCGAGCCTCGCCCTGAATATCTGTGTCGATAGCTGCCATTATTTTTAATAATGTGGATTTACCTGCACCGTTTAGGCCCAGCACACCAATCTTTGCGCCGGGAAAAAATGACAGGGAGACATCTTTGAGAATTTCGCGTTTTGGGGGAACAATTTTGCTCACCCGGTTCATCGTGTATACGTATTGTGCCATTGGGATAACTGTCGTTTATTAAGAAATGAATTGAGTGCAAAGCCTCGGCTTTGAAGCGATTGCTAAATCTAGGTGCATTCTAGCTGAAAGCGGCGGGATAAAGAATCAACCAGGTTAAAAACCAAAGTTTTAATACCGGTAATTTATTAAAAAGTGCATATAAATCAATGATTTAAGCTATTTTATTCATGGAAATAACATGTTAGGGTCGCCTTGCTTTATTCATGAGCGAGCAACACATAAAGAAATTTAGTTTCACAAACATGGGGTTTCAACATGAATGCTTTAAAAATCATACGTCTGATAGTTCTCGCAGTTGCGGTTATTGGCGCATTTGTAGCAATTCCTGAGGCTGCTTTGGTAATGGCAGTTCTGGGTCTGGTTATGGGTGTTATGGGTGATATGGCCGATAACAGTAACAGAACCTATATGCTGGTTTTCGTAGTTGCGTTAGGGATCGTTTCAGGAGCGGCCGAACCGCTGCCGGTTATAGGTGGTCCCATTAGCGACATTATGGGTAATCTGAGTACCATTATGAACGCCGCTGCCCTGGGCATTATCTTAAACGCCATCAAAGAGCGTGTAATGGAGTAATAGCTAAAATCTGAAAAAGCCCGGGTGTAAACACCCGGGCTTTTTTGTGCCTCCGAGATTCTTGAATACTCAGGTTTTCACCTCTATGTTTAAACCACAATCAATAAACTCAGGAGACAGAGGATGTTTAAGCAAACCTTAGTGGCGACAGTGGCGGTGTATATTCTGTGGTCAATTATCGATTTTCTAGTTCATGGCATATTGCTGCAATCGGCCTATCAGGAGACTCTGCACCTATGGCGTTCCGAGGACCAGATGCACGCGCTGTTAATGTCTGGGGTAACATTATTTTTTGGTTTTTCTGTGGTGCTTACTTACGGTTGTTTTGTTGCTCCCAAATCGGTACAAACTGGCCTTAAATTTGGCGCGGCGCTTGGTGTTGGTGCGCTAACAGGTCTGGGATCATTTTCTTATATGCCAATTCCGCTGCAGCTGGCAGCCGCCTGGTTTGCAGTAAATTTTGTCAAATTAACTCTGGCGGGGATGATTGCGGGGCTCCTAGTCAAAGAGCCTGTTACAGAGATTGGTGGCAGCACGCTCTAGTTTAAGTCTATGGCCCAGGCTGGTTAACCAGTCTGGACCCAGTCCGCTGAGAGATTAGTTCACCAGGGTAAAGGACATACCCGCATGATTATCCAGACGTTCAATAAGCAGATCACCCATAGCGGTCGAAGGGGTCCAGAAACCACCGGCTTTATCTTCCTTAGCCAAATCAAAGGCCAGACAGAGACCCGCCTGAGCCAGCATTTTCGCTGTACAGCCATAGCCGGGATCGCGATCTCCAGTGACCTTGACGCGGAGCTTGTCATGCTTGGTATTCTCGCCCATCAACTCAACATCAAAGAAGCCATTGACCTGGTCTTGCAGGCTGGGGCCTTCACCTGGTTTGGGCAGCACAAATTTATTCATAAGATTGCGCACCGGATCTAGAATCATGCTGCCGGCAAAGGCAGCAAGGCCGGCCGTCAGTGCTATAGCTTTTAGGCGACCGCCATTTCCCGCGCCAGTCAGCATGGCTTCGCCATAGCTAAAGTCTTTGCCAAAGGCCATGCGGCGCAATCTGTTAGAGCGCAGCACCACCCGGGCATTAATGGCCTCCATAATAAAGGGCGCAGACCAGCTGCCGAAATCTTGATCATAGGTTGGGCCCTTAATGCTGGTCTGTTTAATGCTGTAGCCATGTTTTTCCGGGCACAGAATATAGGGATTGGCCATATCTCGACGTACCTGAGGGTCTGCCTTGGCGGCAACAATCATCTCTGCCATGCTCGCAATGGTGCCTCCCGACGCGCCGCCTTTCATGGCTTTGACCCGCAGTTTCACCTTATTAAAGAATCTACCAAATTGTTTTTTGCCTTCGCGCTGCAAAAAGTGATTGCCCAGATCAGAGGGAATAGAGTCAAAGCCACAGCAGTTAACGATCCGTGCACCAGACTTTTTGGCCGTTTTCTCATATTTGCTGATCATCTGCTTGATCCAGTAAGCTTCGCCAGTTAAGTCACAGTAATCATTGCCATTCTCGGCACAGACTTTAACCAGAGTTTCACCGTAGAGCACATAGGGCCCTACAGTGCTGACAATAACCCGAGATTTCATGCACATATCCTCCAGGGATGGCTGATCCATGGAGTCTGCCACTATAATTGGCAGCTTGGCTGCGCCTTCGCCCAGTGAGCTGCGCAGCTCCTTGAGTTTGGCCTCCGAGCGGCCCGCAATAGCCCATTTGATTTTGCGGCTAAGCCCTATATGCGCAAACAGGTATTCTGTGAGAATTTGGCCGACAAAGCTGGTGGCGCCAAAAATAACAAGATCAAATTTCTTAGTAGCCATTGGTAGTATTTTTTCCTGAAATGCTGATTTATAGTGATAGCTATTATTTTGTCAAAGGTCCGAGTGAGCCCCTAAAAATGTCCCCAGTTCTCTACTCTTTTCGTCGCTGCCCCTATGCCATAAGAGCGCGCATGACTCTGTTATACGCGAGTATAACCGTAGAATTGCGGGAAGTCTTTCTCGCGGACAAACCACAGACCATGTTGGCGCTCTCGAGCAAGGGCAGGGTACCGGTTTTGCAGTTGGCCGATCAGGTTGTGGATGAGAGTATTGATGTTATGCTATGGGCCCTGGGCCAGTCAGACCCGGATAGCTGGCTGCGGCAAGACCTGCAAAGTCAGACTCTGACATTGATTGCAGAGAACGATGGCCCGTTTAAAACTCATCTTGACTATTACAAATATTGGGACAGGTACCCCCAGCAGCCCCAGGCCTTTTATCGTCAGCAGGGGGAGGTATTTTTGGCTAGCCTGGACAGACTGTTGGCAGCAAACACTTTTCTGCTGGCCGACCAACCAACAATGGTGGATATAGCTATTTTTCCATTTATTCGCCAATTCGCCTTTGTCGACAAACTCTGGTTTGATCAGGCACCCTACAGCCATTTGCAGCGCTGGTTGGATTATTTTCTCAAGTCACCCCTGTTCCTGGGCTCTATGGAAAAGGCTGCGGCCTGGCAATTAGGAGACAGACCGAGGTTATTCCCCTCGCCAACTAAGAGCAGCAACATCCATTAAATGACCAGCGAATAGACGATCTATGATTTCAATGACGGAAATAGAGTTGCGCCGTGGTACCAAGGTGCTTCTAAGCGATGCCGAACTGGTGATTCACCCGGGCCAGCATATAGGCATTATTGGCGCTAATGGTTGCGGCAAGTCGAGCCTGTTCAAATTGCTTTTAGGGCAGTTGGCCCCTGATGCAGGCAATTTATTTATCCCCAGTGACTGGCGCATTGCTCATATGGCTCAGGAGCTGGCAAGCTCGGAGCGCAGTGCCCTTGACTATGTGTTAGATGGCGACCCAGAGTTGCGTCGAACAGAGGCTGCCATTGAGCAGGCAACCGATCAGGAAGACAATAATCGTCTGGCCGCAGAATATGAAAAGATGGATGCTATCAATGGTTTCGACGCGCATTATCGAGCCGAACAGCTACTCCATGGTTTGGGCTTTTATCAGTCTGAAATTAATCGTCCGGTCAACAGCTTTTCTGGTGGCTGGCGTATCAGATTAAATCTTGCCCAGGCACTGATGAGTCCCTCCGACCTGTTGATGCTCGATGAGCCGACCAATCACCTGGATCTGGATGCCACTCTGTGGCTTGAGCAATGGTTAAAAGCTTATGAGGGCACGCTGTTAATTATTTCCCACGATCGGGATTTTATTGACAATGTTGTTGAGCGCATTGTGCATATAGAGCGAGCCCAATCCATAAGCTATAAGGGTAACTATTCTGCGTTTGAGCGAGTGCGTTCTGAGAGACTGGCACTGCAGCAAGCCAGCTTTGAAAAACAACAAAAACGTCGCAAAGATGTGGAAGCCTTTGTTGCGCGTTTTCGCTATAAGGCATCAAAAGCCAAACAGGCTCAGAGTCGAATTAAAGAGTTGGAGCGAATGGAAAATATTGCTCCAGCGCATATAGATTCACCCTTTTATTTTAAATTTCCCGAGCCTAAAAAAACTTACAGTGCGCTGGTAAATATTAGTCAATCCTCTCTGGGTTATGGCGACACGGAAATATTATCTCAGGTTAATTTTGATTTGCAGCCAGGTACCAGAATTGGTTTGCTGGGGCCCAATGGCGCAGGCAAGTCTACATTGATTAACAGTCTGACTGGCGACCTGGATTTATTATCCGGGCAAAGGGTCTATGGCGAGAATATTAAAATTGGCTACTTTGCACAGCACCAGCTAGAGGTTTTGGACGTGCAGGCAAGTCCATTCTTGCATTTGCAGCGCATAACACCTCAGGCGACAGACCAGGAAATAAGAAATTTTTTGGGGGGCTTTGATTTTCACAATGATAAGGCCCTGGATCAAATTAACGATTTTTCCGGAGGTGAAAAAGCCCGTCTGGCTCTGGCTCTTATTGTCTGGCAAAAGCCCAATCTGCTTCTGCTGGATGAGCCTACCAATCATCTTGATCTTGAGATGCGCCATGCTTTGACCATGGCGTTGCAGAGCTATGAGGGTGCCCTTGTGGTGATTTCCCACGACCGGCATTTATTGCGCAATACAGTGGATGATTTCTATCTGGTGGCCGAGGGTCGTGTGACAGAATTTGATGGCGATTTAAAAGACTATCAGGATTGGTTAAAAAATTTCACCAGAGAGATAAAGCAACCCGAGCCATTTATAACTGAGAACCCTATAGATAAAAAGCTAGCCCGTCAGCAGTCGGCAGAGAGCCGCAAAAAACTGGCTCCTTTAAATAAACAGATCAAGGCGCTAGAGAAAAAAATAGACAGGGAGCAGACCCAACTCAAGAAAATTGAAAATCAGTTGGCAGATCCAGAAATTTACGATGACAGCAATAAGGAAACCCTAAAGCAATGTCTGTCTAAACAGGCAGAGGTAAAGAAGATATTGGTGGCATTGGAGGAGAACTGGCTGGAAACGCAAGAGCAGATTGAAAATATGGCTGAGCAATAATTATATAAAATACAAAAGAGCATAATTAATTGTGTTAAATAGTGCTAAGTGAATCTATTTCAAGGATAGATTTAAATTCCGAACATGTTATTAGCGCGTGGTAATTATTATGTTTGACAAGAGAAAAGTGCTAGAAAAATATAATGCAGCTTTAGAAAAAATCACCACAGTTGATGGTCAATCGGCGAGTCACAATAGAAGTTCATTTCCAGGAGTTTCCAGCATGATTGGTGAAAATGTCAAAATTGAAGGCAACATTATCAGCGAGGAAAACCTCTTTATTGAGGGTGCTGTTAAAGGCAGTATCACTGCTAAAAAAAGTGAGGTAAAGGTTGGAAAATCCGGTTCCCTTACAGCCAATATCTCAGCGAAAGTGGTGCTAATTGAAGGCAGTGTAAAAGGCGATATCTGCGGTGGCGAAAATGTGATTATCGCCAACACGGGTAATGTGCTTGGCAATATAGATTCCCCCCGGGTTAGCCTCGAAGATGGTGCCAAATTTAAGGGCAGCATAACCATGGATCCGGGGGAGAAAACAGTCACTGATCTGCCGGTCAGTTCTGCATCTAAAATCAATCCTCACCGCGCCGGCAATGATCCTGGTGTAAAGGTCTCCTGAACAAAAGCTAATTAACTGAGGTACTCGGCTTCCTGGTAAATAGCTGGCCGGGGCAAGGAATAAGCTTTATAGCCAATGAGAAAATCTGCCGCACTAAAAGTTGAGCCAGCACTCAGTCCTGTTTTACGCAGTAATCTGATTGGACAGGTCTTTAAAGAGGTCTGCCCGGAGCATCGGTTGCTGGTTTTAGACATGGGTTGCCCCTCATCCTCAACGGTCCAATTCTTCAATCAATATAAATGCCGACTGAGCTTTCTCGACCTTATATCCGCAGAATTTTTGGCAGAGACTTCGCAGGGAGCCAACCATCAGGAGCTGGTAGAATATTTTCGGGCGAGCTTAAATATAGAGCCTGATATGGTTGCGGATATCTGCCTGTTTTGGGATATTTTTAATTATTTGGATGGATCGTCTCTGAGCGCATTTATTGAGGCCCTTGCTCCACATATTAATCATCGCTCTCGCGGTTACTGTCTGGGCCTGCTCAATGAGAGGAATCAGCTACCCTATTGCCAATATGGTATAGATAGCCAAACCACATTGAGTCAGGCTGTGCCTCTAGGACAGCAGCCCCCAGTTTATCCTCATAATCGGAGAGTCCTGACTCAGCTGTTACATTATTTTGAGATTGATAAAAGCCGACTGATGCCTGACGGTCGGGTTGAATATCTACTCTGCGAGAATCTGCTGCCGCGGCCTGTCAAGCCAGCTATCTTTTGATTCCGCTAATTTTATAAATCACTTTTCTGTATTGCTGAGTACAGCTAAACTGACTTGGCAGTCTAAAAATATAATAATTTAGGGTAAAAATATGAAGCAGGGCATTATTGTAGGAGCCAGTTCAGGCATTGGATGGGAATTAGCGGTGCAGCTGGCTGCTCAGGGCTATCAGCTGGGCTTAATGGCCCGCCGAGATGGTTGTTTGAATAAACTGGCCGCCAGCTTACCCGGTGAGCATTTTGTACAGACCTCTGATGTGACCAATGCAGAGCAGGCCCAAGAAGAATTGACTAGTCTAATAGACCAAATGGATAATGTGGAATTAGTCATAGTTAACTCCGGGGTGGGTAGCCATGAGCGCCTTTTGGATTGGGAAGTTCAGCGGCAGATGATTGATGTCAATGTGCGTGGCTTTGCGGCAATGTCGATGACAGCAATGAACTATTTTTTGAAACGAGGTGCTGGCCATCTGGTTGGTGTATCTTCTGCGGCGGCACATTTTTCGTCGGGCCGCACCCTTACCTACAATGCCAGTAAGTCGTTTGTCTCAGATTACTTGAATGGTATGCGCTCGCGGGCAGCTCATTCGAAGATGCCCATCACCGTAACAACCATTGAGCCCGGCTTTGTGAAAACGCCGATGGTCGAAGGTCAGCCTCTGTGGATGGCATCGGTAGAGAGAGCTGTGACTCAGATGGTCAGGGCTATTAACAATAAAAAGAATCATGTATTTGTTACCAGGCGCTGGCGCTATGTGGCACTGCTGCTGGATATTATGCCCAATGCATTGATTCGCAAGTTTGTGTAACCCATTTCAATCACTGTAACTGAAGCTATGCAAAGACATGAAAAGTAGCCGTCGCGGTCTGATAGCAGCGCTTAAAAAAGGCACCGTCGATATGCTGCCTCTGAGTCTGGCTGTACTTCCCTGGGGTATTCTCTTTGGCTCGCTGGCGGTGCAGCGGGGCTTTAGTTGGCTAGAGGCCCAGCTATTTTCGGCGGTTATTTTTGGCGGTGCAGTGCAAATTGTGACTGTTGAATTGATCGCCAACAATGCTTCGTTGGTGACTGTGCTGTTCAGTGCCCTGGTTATAAGTTCAAGACACTTTCTCTACGGCCTGACACTGCGGGAGCGGCTCAGCCCAAAGCCATTGCGATGGCGTCTTGGTCTGGGTTTTTTATTAACTGATGAACTGTTTGCGGTCTCCGGTGATCGGCGGGCCTATAAAACCAGATTCCGTCTCTACTATGCTCTAGGTGCTGGAGGCAGCTTTTATCTGGCCTGGAATCTGTGGACTTTAATTGGCATTGTCGCAGGCACCTCATTGCCAGATCTCACAGAGTTGGGGCTGGACTTTGCAATTGCCGCAACATTTATTGCGCTGGTGGTCCCAGAGATAAAGTCAGGGGCTACATTGGTCTCAGTACTAGTGGCTGGGGTCTCTGCTGTGGTCTTTAGCATTTGGCAGTTTGAGCTGGGTCTGGTCTTGGCCGCGGTTCTGGCCATGTTCGCCGGTTATTTTACCGAGACTGTCCGGGGCCAGGCCCAATGATATTACTGACCATCTTCTTGCTGGCCTGCACCACCTTTGGTACTCGTTATTTATTTCTCGAGGGTCGACTGCCAATCCGGCTCGGGGCAAATATAAAACATCTGCTAAGCTACAGTGGTCCAGCAGTATTGACCGCCATTACAGCACCAATACTTTTTGTTCATAATCAGCAATTGGATACCGCCGTTGACAATCCCTACCTATGGGGGGCATTGGTAGCCATTGTCGCGGCCCATAGAACCCGCAGCGTCTACTGGACAATAGGTTTGGGGATGCTGACTTATATATTGGTGGCCTACTAGGCTGGCTTGTTTGTGGAGTACTTAGAAGTCACCAAAACAGCCCTGTTTGGCGCTGGAACAAATGCGGCTCAGCAGCAACATTGATATTATTTGAGCATAAGAAATTTAACAGAGTAAATAAACATGATTCCAAGAAATTTATATGATTCCGACCATGAGATGTTCCGCGACAGCCTGCGCAAGTTTAT
>DDCQ01000071.1:0-8216 GCA_002334915.1 Porticoccaceae bacterium UBA2002 | reverse complement strand
AATGAAGAGATTGGCCGCTCCGGTTGCACCGGCCTTGGCTGGACATTGCACAATGATATTACTGTGCCCTATATCGTCCGCTATGGCAGCGAAGAGCAGAAGCAAAAGTACCTGCCCCGCTGTACTACTGGTGAACTAATTACCGCTATCGCTATGACCGAGCCCGGTGCTGGTTCAGATTTGCAGGGTACCAACACCACCGCAGTGCTGGACGGTGACCATTATATTCTCAATGGCTCTAAGACCTTTATTACCAATGGCCAAAAAGCCGGTTTGGTGATTGTGGTGGCCAAGACGGATACTACAGCCGGCTCTAAAGGCATTAGCTTATTTTTGGTGGAGGCTGACTTGCCCGGGTTTAGCAAAGGCAAAAATCTAACCAAGTTGGGCCTCAAAGCTCAGGACACCTCAGAGTTGTTTTTTCAGGATGTAAAAGTCCCCAAAGAAAATTTGCTTGGTGAAGAGGGCCGTGGTTTTATTTACCTTATGCAGGATCTGCCCCAGGAGCGTCTGTCTATTGCGGTAGGTGCAGTGGCCAATGCCAGGGCTATTTTGGAGGCAACCGTCGCGTACACCAAAGAGCGTAAAGCCTTTGGTACCACTGTAGCCTCATTCCAGAATACCCAGTTTAAACTGGCAGAGCTGTCCGCCGAGATTGACTGTGCTGAGGTCTATACCGACCGCTGCACTGAGCTGCTACTGGAAGACAACCTGGACACAGTAACAGCCTCTAAAGCCAAGCTGCTGACCACTGATCTGCAGTGCAAGGTGGCGGACGAATGTCTGCAACTGCATGGTGGCTGGGGCTATATGTGGGAGTACCCGGTGTGTCGCGCCTTTGCGGATTCAAGAATCCAGCGTATTTACGGCGGTACCAATGAGATTATGAAATTGATTATCTCCCGGGAACTGATGAAGTAAGTATTGGCTGGGAGGTCTTCCTGTACTTCCCTTCCGTTATCTTATACTACCCTCCTGTCATCCTGAGGAGCAGCGCGACGGAGGATCTCTCGACAAGACCTCAGAGATCCTTCAGTCGCTGCGCTCCTTCAGGGACGGCGTTTATTTTTTAGTTGTCGAGGCGATCTAACTTCTGCAACTGATCTGCACTGGCCATACGCTCAGCCATTTTTTGCATGCCAGTGGCATCGTCCGGACTGATGGCTAAAACTTGAGTTAGAGTCTGATTTAAAAAATAACTAGTCCTTGTAAGAAGGATCAATCTTTTCAATCAGTCGAGTAAAGGCTTTAAATTCCAGTTCGCCGCTCGGGCTACCCGCAGCTTGCATCGCCATCAACTCCTCCGACTTGGCAAGAATTTCGGGGCTAACAGGAATATTGGGTCGACCGGTGGAATCTGTGGCCACCTGCACCTCACAGGCTCGTTCCATGGCCCAGAGATTTTGAAAGGCTTCGGGAATAGTGCGGCCACCGGCCAGCAGACCATGGTTGCGTAAAATCATCAGACTCTTGTCACCCAGATTGGCAATTAGCCTTGGCTTCTCATCTGCATTAACCGTAATACCTTCAAAGTCATGGTAGGCAATCTGATTGTGCAGCAGCGCCGAGTAGAAGTTATCGGTGCGCAGACCCTCCTGGGTACAGGCGACGGCCATACCGGCATTAGTATGAGTGTGGGCAACACAGTGCACATCAGGGCGCGCAGCGTGAATGGCAGTGTGAATCACAATGCCCGCGGGATTTACCTTATACTCAGTGTCCTCGACAATATTGCCTTCGATATCCACTTTTACCAGATTGGAAGCAGTCACTTCTTTGTAGTGCAGCCCATAGGGATTGATCAGAAAATGATGCTCGTCTCCGGGAACCTTGACGGTGATATGGTTGTAGATCATTTCACTCCAACCCATATAGTCGAATATTCTGTAGCAGGCTGCCAGCTGTACTCGCAGTTCTCGCTCTGTCTGTGCCATGGTAGTTCCCCTTAGGATGTGCTTTGTCAGCGACTCTATTATTGTGGTTGCTTTAATGCTTTATATTATAGCGCCAAATTACAGCCATATATTATTTATCAGTATCCATTAGCTGTCTCGCTGCAGCCCAGCCTGAAAGTACTGCTCCTTCAAAGCGTGGACCGGCAAAGGCATCACCGGCAACCGCCACAGGTGGTAGATCAGTGGTGTCACTTAGCAGCAAGCAGGGGTCGGGATCCACAATAGAGGGCTTGCTATAGCGCCAGCCATGGACCTGATATTCTGTAACCTGCGCATTGCCAAGATAAGGTGCCGCTGCATCAATTAACTGCTGGCCAGTTTGTGTGCGGTCATGGTCAAGGTGCTCGGCGCTAAACTCTCCACTGCCATGAATAGTTACCGCAGGAATTTTGGATACGCCTTTTTGCAGATTATCACTGATCCAGGCGATGGGACCTTTCTCAAGCGCGATAGCGCCGGGCGCTGCGATTGCAGTTGGCCCATCGAGAATAGCCATCACCGCAATACAGCTTTCATATTCAATGCGCTCAAGACGGGATTGTTTGTCTGCGGGAATATTAATCCCTTTAAGCAATTCCAGAGTCTGGGGTACAGGGGAGGTAATCAGGAGTTTGTGGGCGCTGACTCTGTCGCCATTATCCAGATCGGCTAGCCAGCCAGTTTGCTGATGGGATACTTTAACCACTCTGGTGGCACGCATAATATTCAGCTCAATAGCCAGATGCTTGGCTACGGCTGTCATAGTGGGTACGCCGCGATATCTGGGGTGACCATTGGGCTGCCCAGGGTAGCTGCTATACCATTCCTCGGCCACACCGGTGGCAACCCAGTCTGCCATAGCAGCTTTAAAGCGAGGCTCCCGCGCTGTCATAAACTGAGCCCCATGGTCGAAGGTGGCATCACCAATTCGCCGTCCTGCCAGCCTGCCACCCAGGCCGCGGCCTTTATCAACCACTAGAACCTGATGGCCTGCCTGCTGAAGATCATTGGCAGCACTGAGGCCGGCCAGACCGGCACCAATAATTAAGATATCGGTTGTGATGGTGGACATGGTATCTGGTCTTTGTTGGGTTATTGTTTACGAATGTCGGTTTTGCAGCGCACTGAACAGTAGCGCACTTCATTCCAGACCTTCTCCCATTTTTTTCGCCAGGTAAAAGGGCGCTGACAAATGGGGCAGATCTTGCTGGGCAGGTCTGATTTTTTACGCATTGCGGGCATGGCTGGATTATGACAGATTTTAGCCCCTAGCTGTCAAGCTGCAGCCAATGCACTGCCTGCCAATGTAATGCGATGCATCAGTCTAATCTGGCCCTGATAGTCATTGTCGGCCATATGCCAGGTGCAGCGATTGTCCCAGAAGGTCACAGAGCCCGGCTGCCAGTTAAAGCTGCAGGTGAACTGTGGCTGATTAACATGGGTATAGAGTTTATCCAACAGCACGCGACTTTCGGCAAAGTCCCAGCCCTCAAACTGAATAGTGTGGCCGGGATTGACATAGAGTACCTTGCGTCCGCTCTCGGGGTGGCGGATCACCACCGGATGAGTGGCATCCCCAACCCGATCCATACCACCCAGCTGTTCGGCTAAATCAGTCATGCGGTAGAGACCATTTTCACCGTACAGGTGAGTGTTGGAATGCACTGCACGCAGGCCTTCAATATCCTGCTTAAGATCTGCAGGCAGCGCATCATAGGCGGCGGCAAGATTGGCAAAATGGGTATTGCCGCCAGTCTCGGGCAATGTGCGCGCCACCAGAATAGAGCCCAGAGCAGGTTCATCATCGTAGGAATGATCTGTATGCCAGCCACCACCAATATTAGTTTGCTGGGTTTTTTCTTTGCGCACCTCGGCAATCTCGGGATGTTCCTGAGTGGTTTTAAAAAACTTGTTAACCACAATTTTGCCGAAGCGGCGGGCAAAGCGAAGATGCTCGTCCGGTGGCAGTTGCTGATCGCGGAAAAACAGCAAACCATGCTCAGTAAATGCACTTCGCAGTTCAATCAGTTCAGTATCGGTCATAGAGGAGAGCTGCAGATCGCTGACGACCGCGCCGCAGTTTTCGAAAGGGGATACTTGCATGTGAATCTCTAATTATTATTGATGATCGCTATTGGATCATACGACTGAGAGCAAAACAATAATGATAAGGCAGAGGATAAACGGGATAGATAATAAGCATGAAGCGAAGATAATAAGCTGGCGATTAGGTTTTGTCATGGTTGACTCCTTTTGTATAACCACAGAGACAACTTAGTACAGCGGCTTAAGGCCTTCTTTGATTTGTATCTATAAAGAGTTAAGTTTTCAGTAGATTGGCGATATGGGCGCGCATAAGGGGCAATACCTCTGCCTCAAACCATGGGTTTTTGTTCAGCCAGATATTATTTCGCGGGCTGGGATGGGGCAGGGGGATTTGCCTGGGCCAGTACTGCTGCCAGTTTTCCACCAGTTTGGTGACAGTCAGATTGCTTTTGCCAAAATGGTAGTTATGGGCATATTTTCCAATCACTAAACTGGTCTCAATGCCCGGCAGATGATGCAGTAGCCGCGCTCGCCAAGTGGTTGCACATTCAGGTCTGGGCGGCAGATCACCAGATTTGCCTGTGCCTGGATAGCAAAATCCCATGGGTACTATGGCAAATAGCTCAGGGTTATAAAACTGTTCAGAGCTAACGCCCATCCAGTCACGCAGGCGATCGCCACTGGGGTCATCGAAGGGAATACCTGAAGCATGCACGCGCCGACCAGGCGCCTGCCCCGCGATTAAAATTTTTGCATTGGAGTTGACCTGCAGAACCGGCCGTACGCCGTTGGGCAGATGGGGCTCACAGACTGTGCAGGCCCGCACCTGGGTAACCAGCCCCTTGAGGGACTCAGTATTCATGGCATCCGTGCCCGAGACTTACATTATTTGTCCAAACTCCAGATACCAGCACCACGCACTGCGATAAATAAAAATGCAAAGCAGAAAAATGCCGACAGCTCGCCGCTATTAAGAATGGGGAAAAAGTTGTTCATGCCATGGACCATCCAGTAGGCCACCGCCATGGTGCCACTGCAAATAAAGGCTGCCGGGCGAGTAAACAGGCCGATCATCACCAGAGCGCCACCCACCATTTCGATGGTGCCTGCGGCGTACATTAGCGGATTTAAAGGATAGGGAAAGTCAGCGGGAAAGTTAAATAGCTTTTGAGTACCATGCCAGATAAACAGAAAGCCGGTGACAATACGCAGTAGTGCGTAGGCCTGATCTTCGCGGCCATCTAACAGATTATCTAAAAATTTCATTCTATTACCTCGTAGTTTTAGTTAGAGGGTAATTTATAACAGAAACTGGCTGCTATTGGGGAGTTTATTGGCTGGTTTGGCCGAAGGTAGAGCGATTAAGCGCTGGCGCCGGCTGCTCTAAGGGCCGCAACATATTCCCCACCATGTCCATGCTCACTGGCAATCTGCACCAGCGTCTTTCCCTCTGGGTTGGTGGCATCAAGATTGTGCTCAGCCTGAGTAAAGAACTGCAGAAAAGTCGCAAAGTTATCCAGCTTCATGCCGCGATAGGCCTTTTCCAGCAGGTGAAAATCGCCATTCACGCCAGCTGGTGGCTGGTATTGCAAAAAGCTTTTTACGCGCTCGTCATCGAAGACTTCGCCGAGGACTTTTTGCTTATCTTTTTTCAGTGACATGTTTTTCCTTAAACGGTTTACAGTAGTTGGTTAAGTTTTTTCGCCAGTATCTGGTTGACCTGTTGCGGGTTGGCCTGGCCTTTGGATGCTTTCATAATCTGCCCCATAAAGCCGCCGAGTTTTTTCTTGCGTTTGGCTTCATCGGAATTGATATAGTCTTCTACCATAGCCTGGTTGGCGGCCAGCACGTCGGCGACCATCTGTTCCAGTGCGCCGCTGTCGGATACCTGCTTTAAGCCGCGGGCTTCAATAATCTGGTCTGCGTCGCCTTCGCCGGCCCATATTCCCTCAAAAACTTCTTTGGCCATTTTGCCACTAATGCTGTTGTCAGCAATTCTTGCAATCAATCCGCCTAGCTGTTCTGCGCTGACTGGGCTTTTGGTTATGGACAGGTCTTCATTGTTGAGTCTTGCACTGAGTTCGCCCATGGTCCAGTTAGCGGCCAGTTTGGCATTGCCGGAGGTTGCGGTGGCTGTCTCAAAATAGGCTGCCATTGCAGCATCACTGCTCAGCACGCCGGCATCGTAATTAGACAGACTGTACTGGTCGACAAATCTGGCGCGGCGGGCATCTGGCAGTTCTGGCATATTGCGGCGCAGCTCTTCGATGGTTGCGTCGCTGACAATTACTGGCAGCAGATCCGGGCAGGGGAAGTAGCGATAGTCGTTGGCTTCTTCTTTGCTGCGCATGGAGCGGGCGACTTTGGTGTCGCCGTTGTACAGGCGGGTTTCTTGAATCACGGTGCCGCCATCTTCGATCAGATCTATCTGGCGCTCGACTTCTTTGGCGATGGCCTCTTCCATAAACTTAAACGAGTTGAGGTTTTTGGTTTCGGTTCTGGTGCCTAGGGTGTCGCTGCCTCTTGGTTTGACAGAAACATTAACATCAAAGCGCATGCTGCCCTGGGACATTTCGCCATCACAGATGCCGATGGAGGTCACAATACTGTGGAGCTTGCGGGCAAAAGCCACGGCCTCCTCGGCATTGGTCATATCTGGCTCAGAGACGATTTCGATCAGCGGGGTGCCGGCACGGTTGAGGTCGATGCCTGATACGCCGTGGCGGAAGTTGCCTTCATGGAGTGACTTGCCTGCATCTTCTTCCAAATGGGCATGGTGAATCCGCACATTCTTTTTGCTGCCGTCGGCCAGTTCAATCTCTACAGTGCCGCGCCCTACAATGGGTTTTTCCAGCTGAGTGGTTTGATAGCCTTTGGGCAGGTCAGGGTAGAAATAGTTTTTGCGTTCGAAGGCGGATTCTTTGCCGATTTCAGCATCGATGGCCAGGCCAAACATTACAGCGTAGTGGACTGCCTGTTTGTTGAGAACGGGCAGGGTGCCGGGCATAGCCAGATCGATGGCGCAGGCCTGAGTATTTGGTTCCGCACCAAATGCGGTGCTGGCGCCGGAGAATATTTTGGTTTTGGTGGCCAGCTGCACATGCACTTCGAGGCCGATTACTGTGTCCCAATCGCTCATGCTATTCCCTCCGGTGCTGCACTGTGCCAATCGGTGACCTGCTGATACTGATGGGCCACATTAAGCATCAGTGACTCCTCAAAATAGTTGCCAATAATCTGCAGGCCAACTGGCTTATCGTCCACCATGCCGCAGGGCACTGACATGCCTGGAAGTCCAGCCAGATTGGTGGCAATGGTGTAAATATCCTCCAGATACATGGCTACGGGGTCGTCGCCTTTAGAGCCAAACTTAAAGGCTGGAGAGGGACAGGTAGGACCTAAAATAACGTCCACCTGTTTGAAGGCTTGGGCAAAGTCCTGACGTATCAGCTGCCGTACCTGTTGGGCTTTGCCATAGTAAGCATCGTAGTAGCCTGCAGACAGGCAGTAGGTACCAATCAGGATGCGGCGCTGCACTTCCTCGCCAAAACCCTCGGCTCTGGTGCGGCTGTACATATCTTGCAGATCTTTGGGATTCTCGCAGCGGTAGCCATACCTGACACCATCAAAGCGCGACAGGTTGGCTGAGGCTTCAGCTGGTGCAATCACATAGTAGGCTGGCACAGACAGGCCTGAGTTGGGCAGGCTGATGTCAATTAATTCTGCACCCTGGGCTTCTAGCTCAGCCAGAGCCTGACGAACGACCTTTTCAGTGCCAGGATTTAGGCCTTCGGAGAAGTATTCCTTGGGAACACCAATTTTTAGGCCCTTTACCGGGTTATTTAAAGATGCGCTGTAATCATCAATTTTATGATCAATATTGGTGGAATCCTTATCATCCACACTGGCCATACAGTTGAGGAGCAGAGCGCAGTCCTCTGCGGTGCGCGCCATTGGGCCAGCCTGATCAAGGCTTGAGGCAAAGGCAATCATGCCCCAGCGGGAAACCCGGCCATAGGTTGGTTTTAAACCGGTAATACCACAGAGGGCTGCTGGTTGGCGTATGGAGCCCCCGGTATCTGTAGCTGTAGCTGCTGGTGCCAGACGGGCCGCTATGGCTGCAGCAGAGCCTCCCGAAGAGCCTCCAGGCACAGAGTCAGTGGCCCAGGGGTTTTTAACCGGGCCATAAAAGCTGGTCTCGTTAGAAGAGCCCATGGCGAACTCGTCCATATTGGT
>DDCQ01000020.1:49167-74104 GCA_002334915.1 Porticoccaceae bacterium UBA2002 | reverse complement strand
TCGACTTGCATGTGTTAGGCCTGCCGCCAGCGTTCAATCTGAGCCATGATCAAACTCTTCAGTTTAATCTTTTAACCTCTCCAATTAAGTCGAGGAAATGGTTACGCAAAACTTGCTTTACCATTCAAAATCTCAGTTTCATAAGTTTGAACTTATCACATTCATAAATGAATCGATGAGTCACTTGCCTATGATATATATTTATCCAATATCAATTAGCAAGTGCCCACACGCATTGCTTGATTAAATTTTTAAAGAACGATTCGCTCATCTGAGCGGGGGGCGTATTCTATAGGACGCCGACCCTTTGTCAACAGTGCGAAGTGAATTATTTAACTTTAATTTCACTCTCAAAATCTGACACTAATTTTGCGTCTCAACATTGCTGTTGGGAGCGCGCATTCTAGCGTCGCAATTGAACATGTCAACAGGAGAAATCAAATAAATATTGTGCTGCTAAATTTCTGCTTTTTGCCGCGTTTTTCAATGCGGCTCACCCGGTTGGGAGCGCGCATTCTACAGACAGGCAGTAGACTGTCAACAAGTATTTGGTTTTATTTACAGACGGCTCTTAAAGTGCTGATAAAAGAGCTTAAATACGCTCAAACAGGTGGTATTTCTTCTTGCCGAGACGCACTAAAAAGAAGCGACCCTGAAGTGCATGCTCAATGGCGAAGCTTTGCGGGGCAGACATATTGCCTTCAGCGCCCTTGGCAATCCCATTAATAAACACCGAATTACGCCCCAGGGCGTCCTTTACTTCACGTCCAGCTTTGGCCATGCCGCAATCCGTCAGCAGATTAGTTAGAGGCTTGTCGACCAAATCTGCGTCGGATAGTTGCGAAAATGGCAGACCATCCTGACCCAGCTGTTCAAAATCCTGCTCTGACAGCTGATTTGGATCGCCACTAAATAGTGCCTGGGTAATCCGCATTGCTGCCTTGAGACCCTGCTGGCCATGGACCAGCGCAGTGGCCTCGCGAGCGAGAATCCCCTGAGCCTGAGGGCGCCCCTCGGCGGCCTCGTCTGCAGCTTTAATGGTCTCAATCTCCTCCAGAGGAAGGAAAGTGAAGTAGCTAAGGAATTTATACACATCGGCATCAGCAACATTGAGCCAAAACTGATAAAAACTGTAGGGGGAGGTTTTCTTGGCATCCAGCCACACAGCCCCGGCTTCGGTTTTACCAAACTTGGTGCCATCGGCTTTGGTAATAAGGGGCACTGTTAAACCAAAACACTGAGCCTGATTCTGACGACGGGCCAGATCAATACCACCGACTATATTGCCCCACTGATCACTGCCGCCCACCTGCAGCGTGCACCTATAGCGACGGTTCAACTCAGCGAAATCCAGACTCTGTAATAGAGAGTAGGAGAACTCAGTAAAGGAAATGCCGGAGCCTTCGCGGTCAATACGCTGCTTTACGGACTCTTTAGCAATCATATTGTTGACTGAAAAATGCTTGCCCACATCGCGCAAAAAGTCCAGCGCAGTCATTTGCGCAGTCCAAGCCAGGTTGTTGACTACTATTGCTGCATTATCAGCAGCGTCAAAATCAATAAACTGACTGACCTGACCCTTTATCTTATCGGCCCAACCAGCAATTACATCCGGAGTATTAAGTTTGCGCTCATCAGCTTTAAAGCTGGGGTCGCCAATCATGCCTGTGGCGCCGCCCACTAGTGCTATAGGGGTGTGCCCAGCTTCCTGAAATCGTTTGAGCACCAGTAGAGGAACCAAATGACCCAGATGCAGGCTGTCCGCTGTGGGGTCAAAGCCGCAGTAGACCACCTGAGGCTGATCTAAATGCCCTTCGATCTCTTCATCACCTGACATCTGCGCGACCAGACGACGGCTACGTAATTGCTCAATTAACTGCTTACCACTCTGCTTCATTGCTAATGATTTCACTGCTGAATTACAAGGATCGCCAACTCTACAGATTGGTGCGCCAAATACAAGAATTTATGCCATTCGGCCCTATTAGCTGACAATTTATGGCTCGTTGCGCGACATATTTATCAAAAAGCACGAGGTTATCGTTGTAACCTGTTAATAAATCAGGCTAAAATTGTGCGAATTTGAAAATATTGGCGTGCCTCTACAATGAGTATCCTGCAAAAATTCAGCGGTTTTTTGCTTTCAATATTTCGTGAGTTTCCGCGGCGCCATCTTATCGTCTCGTCGGCTCTGGCCGGCTGTCTGCTCGCTCTGACCGCCTATCCCGGTAAATATACTGAAGTTAAACGGCAAATAGCTGAGCCCGTGGCCATTTTAATTGAAGAGCCGGCGCCAGCGCCTGAGGCTGCAGAGAACAGCGATTTCGACCTCAGCTGGAAAGAGCAGCGCGTCGCCAGTGGCGACAATCTGTCCACTCTGTTTCAGCGTGCAAAATTAAGCCCTATAGATGTCTATAAAGTGTCCTCCTCTAAGGCGGGCAAAGCTCTGCGCAACCTCTATCCTGACGAGACTTTCCGCTTCGGCGTCAATAGCGACGGCCTTTTGGCTGAGCTGCACTATATAAAGTCGCCCCTTGAAAGCCATATCTTTACTTATAAGAACGGCAGTTACATTGCCGAGCAAAAACTGCGTCAACCAGAGGTTCTGCTAAGTTATAGAGAGGGTGTTATTAAAGACTCTCTCTATATGTCAGGAAAACAGGCCAATCTGCCCGACAAGCTTATTATGGAACTGGCCAATATTTTTGGCTGGGATATTGATTTTGTCTTTGATATCCGCCGGGGAGACTCTTTCTCTCTCACCTACGAAGACAGATACCTGGAAGGTGAAAAGCTGGAGACAGGTAATATTATCGCCGCTTCCTTTACTAACCGCGGAAAAACCTATCAGGCAGTGCGTTACACCAACAGCGAAGGACGCAGTAATTACTACACACCTGAGGGCCGCAGTATGCGCAAGGCCTTTCTGCGCACGCCATTGGATATATTCCGTATAAGTTCAGGGTTCAATCTACGCCGTAAGCACCCCATCCATAAAAAAATCAAGGCCCATAGAGGCGTGGACTATGCAGCGCCGCGAGGTACACCTGTCTACTCCGCTGGTGATGGCAAGGTTATCGCCGCTGGATATAGCAAGGCCAATGGCAACTATGTATTTGTTCAGCATGGCCAGACCTACACTACCAAATATCTGCACCTCAATCGCAAGAAGGTGCGCAAAGGCCAGACCGTGCGGCAGCGCCAGTTAATCGGCACCGTAGGCTCAACTGGCTATGCTACAGGCCCCCATCTGCACTATGAGTTTCTGGTTAACGGGGTGCATCGAAACCCCCGCACCGTCAAGTTACCCCAGTCTCAGCCCATTGCCAAAGCGGAAAAAGCTGCTTTTCTCAAGGCGACTAAAAGCAGACTGGCTAAGCTAGCTGAATATCAGCAGCCGACTCAGCTCGCGTCGGCGCAGCGCAATAATGCAAGTGCCAATTAATAGTCTCTAATGACTAACCTGTATATTGGCCTGATGTCAGGCACCAGCATTGACGGAATTGATGCCGCTGCAGTGAGCTTCGATCAGGGTGAATTTACACTGCTGGGCACCTTCAGCCAGAATATTCCAGATCATTTAAAGCAGGCTATCCAGGACCTTTGCCAGCCCGGCAGGGATACAGTTCAGCTCTATGGGGAGACAGACCAACAAATGGGCGAGCTATTTGCCCAGGCTTCGTTGAATTTAATGGCTGAGCTGGGTATAGGTGCACATCAGGTAGCAGCTATTGGCAGCCATGGTCAGACTGTGCGCCACTCTGCTCCAGGTCAGGGCAATATCAGTTTTAGCCAGCAAATTGGTGACCCCAATATTATTGCCGCGCGCACTGGCTGTGCAGTGGCCGCTGACTTTCGTCGCAAAGATATGGCACTGGGGGGGCATGGGGCCCCACTTGTACCTGCCTTTCATCACCAACTTTTTTCAGATTCACAGCTTAATCGGGTAATTGTTAATATCGGCGGCATTGCCAATATTACCGTTCTACCCGCCCAGGGAAACTGCACCGGTTTTGATACCGGCCCGGGCAATCTTCTGCTCGATAGCTGGTGTAAAAAATATTTAGCCAAAGACTACGATGCCGACGGCGAATGGGCCGCAGGAGGCAGCAACCATAAAACTCTGTTAAAACAGCTTAAAAATCACCCGTTTTTTTCTCTGCCCGCTCCCAAAAGTACCGGTCGCGAAGCCTTCCACCAACAGTGGCTAGAGCAACAACTCAGCCAACTCCCCGCCATTGCGCCACAGGACGTTCAGGCTACATTGATGCAGCTTACCGCTGAGACCATTGCCGATGAAATCAATGGTCTAGACCTGTCTGTCGATGAGGTATATATCTGTGGTGGCGGTGCCTTTAATGGCGCGCTGATGGCTAGTCTCGCTGCGGTGCTACCGGCCAGAGTAGACTCGACCATTGCCCTGGGCCTTGATCCCAGTTGGGTGGAAGCCTGCGCTTTTGCCTGGTTAGCCAAACAGCGGCTGGAAGCTGGCACTGGAAATATTGCTGCCGTGACTGGCGCCGAACAGGAGACGATTCTCGGCGGGCTATATCTACCCTAGAGGCTAGACCTGCAGCACTAGAAGTATCTGTAGCGTTCCTCTTCGACTAATCTGGTGACCTCATCGGGCCCAAAAGGCACGGTACTGACAAAGGGCAGAAGGTTGTCGCTATCCAGCCCCTCAGCCTGATAGCTGAACTCACAGACTTTGACATCAATCACTTTTAATGCCGTCAACCGGGCGGCGAGATCGACAATCTGCTTATTTTTGGCGTAATTATTTTTAAAGAAAATAGCCACTGGCGGGCCAAAGATTACAAAAGCCACAGGCGGGTGACTCTCGGCAAAGCCCTGCTGCTCGTAATAGGCTTCTACACGCAGCAGTGCCTCAACCATCTGATCGGCCTGCTCAAAATCAAGCCTGGCAATCAACCCGTTGGTGGCATCGTATTCCGTGGCGATAGGGGCGGCTGGCTCTGTGGGCAGGGCCTGAGCCAGCGCTGGCAAGAGCAGTAACATGAAAATCCTTTTCATAGGTAATGTCCTTCTTAGATCGAAAATGAAGCCCCGCAACCGCAGGTAGTAGAGGCATTGGGATTGGTGATAATAAAGCGGGAACCCATTAGCCCCTCTTCATAGTCAACCGTAGAACCGGCGAGATACTGAAAACTTAGCGAATCAATAAGCACGGTTACCCCGTCTCGCGATACTGGCGTGTCGTCCTCGGCCATGTTGTCTTCGAAAGAGAAGCCATACTGAAACCCAGAGCAGCCTCCGCCGGTAACATAGACTCTCAATTTGAGGTCGTCATTATCCTCTTCAGCTTTAAGGCTCTGCACTTTGGCAACGGCGCGTTCAGTTACTTCCAGCGCCGTTGGTGTAAATGTTTGTATACCTGACATCTTTACTTCCTGTCCTCCGACCATCCAACCATCCGATCTGGTCAGCTTATATTACTTATATCGACTGCTTTTCGGCCTTCTTTGTCGTCTCGGCACCGTCTTCTGCACGCCCTTCTTTAGGGAATGCCGTTACATTGGTCTGCGGCTGTTCATGCACAAAACTGCCAACAACCTCTGCACCACGCTCAATCTCAATTAGATTGTAGTGGATATTGCCTTCAACCACGGCTTTTGAAGCCAGCTTGACCTGCTTGCTGGCAAAAATATCACCTTTGATATGGCCATTGACCACAACCTGAGAAACCCATACTTCTCCCTGAATCGATCCTCCCTGAAGAATTCGCACCCGCGCATTCTCATCATCAGACAGTATATTGCCGATGACCGTACCCTGAATCTCCAAATTGCCTTTGAAATTTAGATCTCCTTCAACCTCTGTCCCCTCTGCTATCAGAGTAGTGGCGCCAGACGAAAATGGGTTTGCGCTCTCGCTGTCTTTCATGCCAAACATGCTTTATTCCTCAAGTTTCCAATCAAATTTGTGATCGGATTGTAATTTATCCATCCAAGTATATCTCAGGGTGACCCTCACCTTCTCAGGTTCAAAGCCTTCGGGCAACTCTAAAATGCCCTGAATGATCGAAAAATACTTAAATTCCCGTTTAATTGGCAATCGTTTCACCTGATCATCAAGGTCAGCCAGAGACAGAGTAGCCTCCTCTTCACCCTGGCGTCCTATTACCCACATCTCGGCATAGACGCTTAAATTTTTCATTTTGGCGGTCTTTTGCCTGGCCACCCAACGATAGCGAATGCGGCCATCCTCAAGGGCAGTCAGATTAAGATCACTCGCCGACAGGCCATTGGGCTGATTATTATCCTGCAGCAGCTCTCGGTATAGTTTGAGTTCCTCGTCCCGCTGATAGATCTGGCGTTGCAACCCAATCATTTCCTGGCGGCTCTTTTCCAATGCTGCCATATCAACTTCAGCGCTGAGGGCAACGCGGCTCAACTCAGCAGAGTTTTCACTAAGCTGACTCTGCAGTTCGACCGTCTTTTCCTCAAGACGCACCATCTCATCCATTTGCTGGTTGGAGAGCATAGTTCCCCACAGCTTGCCCAGATAAAGCAGCGCAGCAACAGACCCCAGAAATAGAGCTATAAGTACATATTTTTGCCCTGGCCGGTAATTGATAACAATAGGCTTACCCTCAATCATCAGGGTACCATCCCGGCCATGCTCAGCCCGGCAGTCTCTGGCAGTGCAAACATAATATTCATACATTGCACCGCCTGACCCGAGGCTCCTTTGGTCAGGTTATCTTCAACCACCAGGACCACAACTTTTTTGCCATTGCCGGGACGATGGACCGAGATGCGACAGAAATTGGATCCGCGCACCGACCTTGTCTCGGGATGACTGCCCGCTGGCAACACATCCACAAAGGGTTCGTTGGCATAGCATTGCTCGAACAGTGCCTGCACATCGACCTCTGTAGCTGTTAAATTGGCATACAGGGTGGTATGTATGCCGCGATTAATCGGCAGCAGATGGGGCACAAATGTTAAACCCACCTCTGAGCCTGCCATATCTGCCAGACCCTGCTCAATCTCGGGTAGATGTCTGTGCCCAGATGCAGCATAGGCCTTAAAACTATCACTGACCTCTGGATGCAGATTGGCGACACTGGCCTGTCTGCCCGCGCCACTGACACCAGAGGCTGCATTGGCAATCAGATCCGATATATCCACACAGCCGGCCTGCAGCAGCGGCATCAAGCCCAGCTGCACGCTGGTAGGATAACAGCCAGGGCAGGCAACCAGATCAGCCGACTGAATGGCACTGCGGTTGTATTCCGGCAAGCCATAGACGGCCTGGGGCACTAATTCAGCTGCGCCATGAGGCTGTCCGTACCACTGTTCCCACAGCGGGATATCTCTAATTCTAAAATCGGCAGATAGATCAATAACTTTGGTACCAGTGGCCAGAATGGCAGGCACAGTGTTTTGCGCCACACCATGAGGAGTGGCAAAAAACACCAGATCACAGCTGGCAAGGCTATCTACATCTGGTTCAGAAAAGCACAGATCCACAACGCCTCTGAGACTGGGGTACAGGTTTGACACTGGTATGCCAGCCTCGGTGCGCGAGGTGATCACAGTAACCTTAGCATTGGGGTGCCCGGCCAATAGGCGCAGTAATTCCGCTCCTGTATAGCCTGTTCCTCCTACAATACCGATTTTAACCACCTGTTTGCCTCGCTTTTAAATATCCAGAATCAGTTCGGCCGCCTATAATACCCCAAAATAGATGATCCAGATATTTCAATACGGCTCCAATTGGTTTAAGAGGCTATATATGTACAAATGGGTGTTAGCATTTCATATCATTGCAGTGATCTGCTGGTTTGCCGCGCTGTTTTATCTGCCGCGTCTGTTTGTCTACCATGCTATGTCTGAGGACAGGGTTGGCATTGAGCGCTTTAAGCTAATGGAGCGCAAACTCTACAATGGAATTGCCAACCCCTCGATGTTTGCAACTGTGCTGTTGGGGCTGTGGATTGTATTTATGGCGCCCGAGGCCTACCTGCATCAAACCTGGTTCCAGCTAAAAGTCTTTCTGGTAGTGCTGTTAATTGGCTATCACTATATGTGTCAGAGTCATATGAAGCAGCTGGCCGAAGACCGCAGCGAAAAAAGCCATGTCTACTTCCGCATCTTTAATGAAGTGCCGGTGCTGTTTCTGTTGGGCATTGTGATTCTTGTGGTAGTGCAGCCTTTTTAGGACATTAGAAACCACTGCCTGGGGTGTCAAGATACTCCTGCTCCATCTCAGTGCTGACCCGGCCCAGTATTTTATTGCGGTGAGGGAAGCGGCCAAATTTCTGAATAACATCTCTGTGGCGCTCAGCATAGCGGTAAAAACCCTCATAGGTGCCATCACTGGGTGAGGAGTCGGTGTTGATATTGTCATCCAGTAACTCAGCAAACTTGCGGCAGGAAAGGTCTTGCATTTGCATATCTTCAGAGTGCTCCAGGGGCAGATAGAAAAACACTCTCTCCACCGGCTCAAGCTGCAGATCTATACTGTCCTCGAGGCCCTCCAGACACCAGCGCAACGCCAGCTCATCCTGGGCAAAAGCCTGGGCTGTATCGCGATACATATTTCTTGAAAACTGATCCAACACAATAATTGCTGCCAATCTACCACTGACCGTCTGCAGCCAGTCACTGTACTCACCCTGCTTGAGACCGCGCAATCCATCTGCAAAATCCTCGCGTATCTGCTGGTCCACCTCTGGTTGTTTGCGCCACCAGAGGCTGGCCTGAGTTGAGGCTGTAGTGCTATTAATACTCGGGCCAAACCAGAACTGTAAAACCTGCTGAATTTCCATGATTGCTCCCTGCATAGGTAACCTTTCAAGGTCATTTGTGGGCTCGCATAGCTTCCGCCCCGTTATTTAAGGATAATACAGTCTTAGAATTCAGCAACATTCGTTTACTTCTCAGGAATAGTTTAATGTCCGATACAGCAACAGATTTAACCCCCCGCTCGACGCAACTTTTTGAAGCTGCCAAGCAACATATTCCCGGTGGCGTCAACTCTCCGGTGCGTGCGTTTAAAGCTGTGGGTGGTACACCAAGGTTTTTTGACCGGGCCAGCGGCGCCTATATGTTCGACGCCGATGGCAGGCGCTACATCGACTATGTGCTGTCCTGGGGGCCCATGCTGCTTGGCCATGGTCATGAGGATGTGCTGAATGCTATTCGCGCACAGCTGGAAAAAGCCATGACCTTTGGCACCCCCACCGAACTGGAAATTAAACTGGCGGACAAGATTTGTTCGATCGTCCCGGGCATGGAAATGATTCGCATGGTCAACTCGGGTACCGAGGCCACCATGAGCGCCATTCGCCTGGCTCGGGGTTACACTGGCCGCGACAAAATTATTAAATTTGAAGGCTGCTATCACGGTCATTCTGACTCACTGCTGGTCAAGGCCGGGTCCGGCGCTTTAACTCTGGGTGTGCCCAGCTCCCCAGGGGTACCCGACTGTCTGGCCGACCATACAGTTACCCTGTCATACAATAATATAGAACAGCTCAAGCAGGCTTTTGCAGAAATTGGCGATCAGGTGGCCTGTGTAATCGTTGAGCCTGTGGTTGGCAATATGAACTGTGTGCCCCCTATTCCGGGCTTTTTAGAGGCCATGCGCGAGTGCTGCACAGCCCACGGAGCCCTGCTTATTATTGATGAGGTGATGACTGGCTTTCGCATTAGCCAGCAAGGCGCTATCGGCCATTACGGCATAGATGCTGACCTGATCTGTCTGGGCAAGGTTATTGGCGGCGGCATGCCAGTGGGCGCCTTTGGTGGCAAGCGAGAAATTATGCATCAGATTGCCCCTCTGGGACCTGTCTATCAGGCTGGCACTCTATCTGGCAATCCAGTTGCTATGGCGGCCGGCCTGGCAACCCTGGAACTAATCTCGGCACCAGGCTTTCTGGAGCCCGTCATTGAGCGCACAGACAGATTGGTCAGGGGGCTTGTCGAGCGAGCCACAGCCGCTGGTATCCCTATGACCAGCAACCATGTGGGTACCATGTGGGGGGTTTTCTTTTCTGAAGAAGAAAAGATCATTAACTATGACCAGGTTATGCAATGTGACACCGAGCGCTTTGCCAAGTTTTTCCACGGCATGCTGCAAGAGGGAATCTATCTGGCACCGGCCTCCTATGAGGCGGGCTTTATGTCGGCGGCACACACAGATCAGGATATTGAAGATACATTAAATGCCGCAGAGCGTGTTTTCGCGCGCATTTAATATTTCAGGGCGTTAAAATACAGTTTGTTTAAAGTCTGCCTGATTAAACAGCAGCCTGGGTAAATGTTTCTCTGGGAGATACCATGAGTTTTAAAAGTAGTCGCGGGCCCTATCCGTACAGCCGTATGCGTCGCAATCGCGCCACGGATTTTTCTCGGCGCCTGACCAGTGAAACAACTATTTCAGCTAATGATTTAATTCTGCCCATCTTTGTTATTGAGGGTACCGCTAAGTCAGAGGCTGTAACCTCCATGCCCGGTGTCAATCGACTGTCCATAGATCTACTGGTGACCGAGGCCAAGGAAATTGCCATGCTGGGTATTCCCGCAATAGCGCTGTTTCCGGTGGTGGCTCAGGATAAAAAATCACTGCTCGCCGAGGAGTCCTACAACCCGGAGGGTTTGGCCCAGCGAGCTGTGCGCGCCCTTAAGCAGGCAGTGCCCGAGTTGGGTGTCATCACAGACGTAGCACTGGACCCATTTACTAGCCATGGTCAGGACGGCATTATCGATCAGCAAACTGGCTATGTGGTGAATGATATTACCAATGAAACACTGGTAAAACAGGCACTGTCCCATGCTCAGGCTGGTGCAGATATTGTCGCCCCCTCGGATATGATGGATGGCCGCATAGGTGATATTCGCGAAGAGCTGGAAGATCATGGCTTCGTCAACACGCAAATTATGTCCTACGCAGCCAAATATGCCTCGTCCTACTATGGTCCCTTTAGGGATGCAGTGGGGTCAGCGGGCAATATTAAAGGCGGTGATAAAAAGACCTATCAGATGGACCCGGCCAATTCCGATGAGGCGCTGCATGAGTGTGCTCTGGATCTGGATGAGGGCGCCGATATGATTATGGTTAAACCAGGCATGCCCTATCTGGATGTGGTGCGTCGGGTAAAAGATGAACTCAAGGCTCCCACTTTTGCCTATCAGGTGAGTGGCGAATATGCCATGCACTGTGCGGCCTTTGACAATGGCTGGCTCAATCGCGACCAGGTTATTATGGAATCCCTACTGGCGTTTAAGCGGGCCGGCGCCGATGGCATTTTGACCTACTTCGCCAAAGAAGCTGCACAGATGCTCGCCAAACAGGATCAATCCTAACTTTGCGTCTAGATAAATATATTAGTAACGCCACTGATTTATCTCGCACTGACGCCAAGCGTCTCATAAAGCATGGCGAGGTAACCATCGATGATAAAATGGTCATCAACCCTGCACAGAAAGTTAATGCAGATCAGATGGTGGCCATTGAGGGCTCGACCATTAACATGGCTCAGAGTCGCTACTTTATGATGAACAAGCCTGCCGGCATTGTCTCGGTCACCAAGGATAACAACAATCCCACCGCCATTGGCCTGATGTATGAGCACCGCAGCCAAGAGCTGCAGATCGCGGGGCGTCTGGATATTGATACCACAGGGCTGCTTTTAATTACCGATGATGGCCAGTGGAATCATCGCCTGACCTCGCCGCGCTCAGACTGCGCAAAGATTTACCAAGTCGGGCTGACGGAGCCTATCGGCAGTCACTATCAAGCCTCCCTGGCAGAAGGCGTGATGCTGGAAGGCGAAAAACATCGCTGTCTGCCCGCCCATATGGAACAGATTGACGAGCACCACCTGACACTCAGTATTGCCGAGGGAAAATATCATCAGGTCAAGCGTATGTTCGCTGCTCTGGGCAATCATGTTGCCAGCCTGCATCGCTTTCAAGTCGGGGATATTGTGCTGGATGCCGACCTTGAACCCGGAGAATATCGTCCGCTTACTGATCTCGAAATCGCTGCTATCCAATGAATAATCAAGCTGATTCCAACAACTCTGGTACTGAAAAAAGTGTTGCCCTGTTGCTGCAGCAATTATCCACTCTTCAGGGCAACTGCCTTCTGGTCGCCGATGAAAATTGGGCACAGGCGAACTGGGCCCAGATAGGCAGTATCTTGCAGGGTCAGATTATCATTATCAGCAATCGTTTCGATATCGCCAACAGTGCAACCGCTGCCGGACTGAACTGCCACTTTAATGATTTTGATTTTTCTCAGTTGGCGAAGCATAGTTTTGATGCCATTCTTTATCGTGTCTCCAAAGAGCGCGCCAGCAGCCATCACATAATTAATCAGGCGGCACAGCTGCTAAAGTCCGGTGGCAAATTGTGGCTGAGCGGCGAAAAGAACGAGGGTGTAAAAACCTATGTTAAGCAGGCATGTGCACTGTTTGGCGATCGCACTAATTCTGAAAAGCATGGCACCTGCTACAGGGCATCAGTGCAACTGATTGAGCAACGTGCTGAGCCTCTGGATGACAAGGATTACCCGACACTGCGATTAATGCAGCCATCTCAGGGTACAGAATTTTACAGCAAGCCGGGCATTTTCGGCTGGGATAAAGTGGACCGTGGCAGTGCATTCTTGGTCGATTATCTGCCACAGTTTCTCAAACGCTTTGACCGCCAGCCGCAATCTGTATTGGATTTAGGCTGTGGCTATGGCTACCTTGCCTGTGAAGCTAGCCGTCTCGGCTGCACCCGGCTCACAGCAACAGATAATAATGCTGCGGCGCTAGCTGCTGTCGAGAAAAATCTATCTCAACTCAGCGGTATCCATTACTTAGCTGTGGCCTCTGATGCCGGCGACAAAGTGGATGATTATTTTGATATGTTGCTATGCAACCCTCCCTTCCATCAGGGATTTTCAGTCGATGGAGCAATGGGTAATAAATTCCTTGATAGTGCCAAGAGCCTGCTTGCCGCCGAGGGCCAGGCTCTCTTTGTGGTGAACACCTTTATCCCGCTAGAGCATAGAGCCAAACAGTATTTTCGACGGGTTGAGGTTGTGGCTAACAATGGCTCCTTTAAACTGATTGCCATGGATAATTACCGATGAAGACGCCAAAACGATTACGGCCTCTTGTTGAGGACGGCATAATCGATGAGGTAATAGGTCAACTGATGAGTGGCAAAGAGGCCACGGTTTACACTGTGCGCTGCGGTACCGAAATTCGTTGCGCCAAGGTTTATAAAGAGGCCGTCAAGCGCAGTTTTAAGAAAGCCACTCAGTACCAAGAGGGCCGTAAAGTGCGCAATAGCCGCCGTGCACGGGCGATGGAAAAAGGCTCTAAGTACGGCCGAAAGCAGCAGGAAGAAACCTGGCAAAATGCCGAAGTGGATGCACTCTATCTGCTGGCTAATGCCGGTGTTCGGGTGCCTGTGCCCTATGGCTGTTTTGATGGCGTACTATTGATGGAACTGGTGACAGACGACACTGGAGCCGTTGCCCCAAGACTGGGTGATGTCTCTATGAGTGCAGAACAGGCTCGAGAAGATCATGCCATTGTGATGCAATATGTGGTACTTATGCTCTGCGTTGGTATTGTCCACGGCGATCTCTCAGAATTTAATGTGTTAGTCGATGACTATGGCCCAGTGATTATTGATTTGCCCCAGGCGGTCGATGCCTCAGCCAACAATCATGCCGAAGCCATGCTTGAGCGCGATGTAAATAATATGACCCAATACTATGGCCAGTTTGCCCCAGACTTATTGGACTCCAGATATGCCAAAGAAATGTGGGCACTCTACGAAGAAGGCACATTAAAACCAGATACTGAATTGACCGGCAACTTTACTGACCCTGAAGGTAACTCAGATGTCGACTCTGTGCTGGAAGAGATTAAAGCGGTACTTTTCGAAGAGCAAAAGCGCCAGGAACGACTTGCAGAAAACGATGATTTAGATTCCTAGCGCCGTAGGTAAAAAGTTTTGAGCCTTCAGTTAGTAGAAAGCCCCATGGCCGCTTTCATTAGCTGATTTTTAACCGGGCTAATCTGATTCAGTGTCGACATGCCTATATTGCGCAACAAACGCACCGCTAATGGGTCTGCGGCAAACAGCCGCTTGAACCCTTCCATCGCCGCCATGGTAGCGAGATTTTCTGGTTTGCGGCGACGCTGATAGCGTTTTAATACACTGAGATCGCCCAGATCCAAGCCGCGCTCAACAGCACGACCAATCTCTTCTGCCAATACCTGAACATCGGCAAATCCCAGATTCACCCCCTGCCCTGCAAGGGGGTGAATACTGTGGGCTGCATCGCCAATCAGTGCCAGCCGATGGATTACATAATCTTTAGCATGACGCTGGCGCAGCGGAATAGCAAAGCGCTTATCAACCTCCAGCACCTGCCCAAGACAGTGCTCACTGGCGCGAGATAGCTCTGCGCAAAATTGCTTATCACTGAGATTTATCAGCCGCTCGGCCTCTGCAGTTTCCTGGGACCAGACAATCGAGCAGCGTTTAAGATCACCCTGATTATTTAATGGTAGAAGTGCCAGCGGCCCGGTGGGCATAAACCGCTGCCAGGCGGTCTGCTGATTGGACCGCTCAGTTGCAATGGTACTAACAATGGCCTGATGGCCGTAGTCCCATTCAACGGTCTCAAATTCAAAGTGTTTGCGGATAGCTGAGTTGGCGCCATCAGCGGCCAGCAACAGTTGGGCGGACAGCGGTGTGCCATCCTCCAGGAGGATGCTAATGCCCTGTTCGTTGGTCTCATAGCCGGTGATTACAGCAGGGCAATGGAGGTCAATATTGTCCAGGTCGGCAATCTCTGTCATCAGACTTTCTACCAGCACGGCATTCTCGACAATATGCCCAAGACTGGGTTGATGAATATCATGACAGTCAAATTGAATTCTTCCTGTGCCCTCAGCATCCCAGACTTCCATCGCCTGATAGGGACTGACCCGCTTGCTGGCGACCGCATCCCAAACCCCGCAACAGGCTAATAGTTGGCGGGATTTTTCGGTGATTGCAGCCACTCTAGGGTCGAACTGATCGGGATTAAACCGGGGTGCAGGTCTGGCTTCCACCAGAGCTATTCGCAGTGGCCCCGATGCATACCCCTGACTGTCCTTAGCCAGCAAACATGCCAGGGCGGCGCCCACCATACCTGCGCCAACCACAATAATATCGTATTGATTCTGAGACTCGGGGCCCTTAACCATGACCGGGCTCCCTGGTGGCCATACCCATACCAAACCGGGCAAAACTGTTGCGTAGTGAAGGAATCAAATCCATGGCCAGCAGGCCCGAGTTGCGCCCCAGGGCTATAACAGAAGACGACAGGCCAAACAACTTGGGCAAACTATCGCTGAACAGCACCGTGTTACGCTGGTCTGCAGCCTGTTGCTGCTGATACTGTTGCAGCACTGCCAAATCACCTATGGCCTCACCTGCCTGAGCTAAACTATTGGCCAATGTGGCTGCATCTCGCAGGGAAAGATTAAAACCCTGCCCGGCCACTGGGTGCAAACTGTGGGCAGCATTGCCCATAACCACAAGATGACGACGCATCTGTTCAGTAGCTGTGGTGAGCGCCAATGGATAGGCAACTCGCTCACCCAGCTGCTTAAACCGTCCCAGTCTGTAACCAAAGCGCGTCTGTAATTGCTCAAGAAACGACTGCTCATCTGCTGCCATCAGCGACTCTGCCATTTCACTGGGCTGGGTCCAGACTAGAGCACTGCGTGGTCGACCTTTAAAATCAGTCAATGGCAATAGCGCCATGGGCCCCTGGTCAGTAAACCGCTCGTAGGCCACGCCACCATGGGGCTTCTCAAGGCTGATATTGGCGATAATGCCTGTTTGACCATAGGTGCTAGACTGGGACTGAATACCCAGCTTCTTCGACGTACTGGAGCCCGCGCCATCGGCAATCACCACCAGCTTTGCATCTATGGTCTGCAGGTCTTGATCTGACTGCTGAACCCCCAGGCACATTCCGGCAGCAAGAGGCACAATAGTTTCTACACCTGCAGATCCCAGCAGCTGGATATCTGTCTCAGCCAGCTGGTTCAGCAGCACCGAACCCAGCCATTGATTTTCCACCACATAACCCAGAGCATCGACATTTGCATCTGCAGCATCAATGCGAGTCAGGCCAGCATGACCCCGGTCACTGACATGAATCTGAGCTATGGCCGCCAGATGCCTTTTAAGCTGTGGCCAGACAGCTATAGACTGGTAGATATTGCGGCTGCTCCAGGACAGAGCAGTAGAGCGCGCATCAAAGCTGGAACTGTAAGCGCCGGATACCGGACTGTCACTGACAGCCAACTCCTGAGCCTCAACCACAAGAATCTTCCAGGGTCGCTGGGCGCGGAGCAGCAGCGCCAGACTAATACCCACCATACCGCCACCAACGATAACAATATCGTAGTTGGAGTTTGCTCTGGTATCAGTAACCGCCACCATTTAATTCGCCATCAATAATTCAATTTTATCCCGCGCCTTGGGTACCCCTGAGGTCAGGTCTTCATTGCCGGTCTTGGTCACCAGCACATCATCTTCAATACGTACCGCAATACCACGCCACTTTTTATCCACATTGATATTGTCTGGAGAGATATAGATGCCCGGTTCAACAGTGACCACCATGCCCGGCTCATACTCACGCCAGTGATTGTCGATTCTGTAATCACCCACATCATGTACGTCCATACCCAGCCAGTGGCCTGCATTATGCATATAGAAATCACGGTGGGCGCCCTGCTCAATCAGCTCGTCCACATCACCTTCAAGGATATTTAAATCCACCAGTCCCTGGGTAATAACCCGCACTGTGGCTTCATTGGCAAGGTGATACTCCAGGCCGGGAGCAATCAGCTCTATGGCGGCAGCCTGTGCCGCCAACACAATATCGTAAATCGCCGCCTGGGGGCCAGTGAATCGGCCATTGACAGGGAAGGTTCTGGTGATATCGGCAGCATAGTCCCGATACTCGCAACCTGCGTCGATAAGCACCAGATCACCAGATCTGAGCCTGTCGCGGTTTTCAATATAGTGCAGCACACAGCCATTTTTGCCGCCACCCACTATGCTGGTATAGGCTGGCCCGGCAGCTCCAGAGGCCATAAATTCATGTTCAATTTCTGCCTGCAGATGGTATTCATACAAGCCTGGCTTGCTGATCTGCATGGCGCGGCAATGGGCGCGAGCGGATATCTCCCCAGCCTTGCGCATCAGTTTTATCTCTGCAGCCGATTTAATCAGGCGCATTTCATTGATCAAATGATCAAGGTCAACGAACTCTCCCGGCGGACTGGCTTCGCCGCCGCGCTTTTCGCGCACATCATTGACCCACAGCATTAGGTGCTTATCAAATTCCGGATCCTTGCCAATGGCGAAGTACACTCGATCCTTGTCTTCAAGCATACCCGGCAAAATATCGTCTATATCATCAATGGGGAAGGCATCATCGGCCTGATAATTTTCAACAAGCCCTGCGGGGCCCTCGCGATAACCATCCCAGGTCTCGCGCAGCGGGTCTTTATCACGACAGAAAAATACCACCTCTCCCTGCTGGCGCCCGGGAATCAGCAACATCACAGACCCCGGCTCTGGAAAGCCAGACAGATAACTCAGGTTGGTGCACTGTTTGTAGGGGAAATGGGTGTCGTTGGAGCGGATTTTTTCCGGTGCCGCAGCAATCACGGCAATGCTGTTGCTCTGCATCATCGCCATCAGATCTTTGCGCCGGGAAGCATATTCTTTTTGTGAAATCTTCAATATGCTGGCCCAGTGCCTAAAATGATAACCTTAGTGAATGGTTGGCTCTTCATCAGTATCCAGCTCAGGGTGCAAATCAGCAAATATCAGCTGCACTGCAATGCGAATATATTCGACCAATTCAGTGTAGTCTCGCTCGCCATCATCCTCGGATTCAAGGTCGACTGATATCTGGCCTATAGCGGCAATATCTTCCAGTGCCTCTTTGCCATCTATCGACACCTCAAATTCGGTTCCCATACCATCGCCGAGACCGGAAATATAGTTGCTGCACCAATCTCCTATGGCAACCAGTCGCTCATTTAGTGGCAGCTCATCATCTGGTAACAATGGCTGAAACAGAAAACTCAGATCTTGTAGATTGCTCAGTGAAGACTCATAGAATTCCTCAAGTGCAGTTTCGGCAGGCTCAGTCTGCTCCTCCGCAAGAGCCAGCCACTTGGTCGACGCCCCTACCAAATCCTGCATCTCTGCCGCTCCACAGCTTAGTCGACCACAGAGAAAGCCATGAAAACCCGATGGATTAGCATTGATTTTTAGCGCGTAAAAAAGATCTTCAAGTTGTTCGAATGTCAAGGCATCACCTCGTGAATTTATGCATCATCCTAACACCCTTGCCATGGTGCTGCATCCTGATTAAGCCGTCCGGAGTGCAAATTGGAATGGTCCTGTAATTGACCAGACCTCAGACAATGCCTATAGTTATGCCGTTATCCCTCTTTCCAACTGATTGTAACCAGACCCCATGACTGATTCAGACAAGTTTGAAGAAAAGCTGGACCGCCTGATAGAGCTCTGCCAACAGCTTAAGCAAGAGAATCAAGCGCTGCGCGAACGCGAGGCCGGGCTTGTGGGTGAGCGCAGTCAGTTAATAGAGAAGAATGAAATGGCGCGACAGAAAATTGAGACTATGATTAACCGCCTGCGCAACCTCAGTGCGGAGCAGTAACCATGGCGGCAATTTCTCTTAAAATAAATATCCTCGACAAGGAGTACCAGGTCAACTGCCAACCGGAAGAGCGCGAGGCACTTGAGTATTCAGCCCAGTTGCTGAATGAAAAAATGGAGGAAATTCGTCAGGGCTCACATATTATTGGTCTGGAGCGAATCGCCGTGATGGCCGCCCTTAATCTGGCCCATGATTTGATCCGCAGCCAGGCATCGGGTCAGCAGGATGCACAGGCATCGGATATTCTGCAATCCATGGATTCAAAGCTGGACTCAGTCCTCTCAGACCTGGCTAACTAGACCAGGACCAATCCCTTAAAATTTGCTGCCTCGCAGGGGTTATTTTTAATTGCCCTCTGCTATAATGGAGTTTCCTGGGGTGTTTGCCAGCCAAGAAGTCCCTGAGCCGATAATTTACATCCGGCCGTTCTCCGCCAACAATGTTGTGCACTTCCGTGCGTCGGAAAGCCTGATTTGTTGCGAGGATAGCCACCTTGAACTCTTCGGTTCAAGGCCACGTTGGCAGCGGCACTCTGGGATTTATTGATAACCGGTTCGAAACCATGATTTCTGGTGATACTCGACAGCAACTCCGCGCAAAAAGACGCGCACTGACCCCTGAACAGCAGCGATTCAGTGGTGATCAACTAGGGTCAATACTCTGCAATGAAGGTTTTTTTCTGCGCGCCAAGCGCATTGGCATTTACCTCGCCAATGATGGCGAAATTGATCCCGGTGTGGTTTTAGCGACTGCTCTTAAAGCGGGTAAATCATGCTTTCTACCCATACTGCATCCGCTAAAGAAGAATAAGCTGTATTTTGGCCAGTATGATTCTGGCACAAAAATGGCCAAAAACCGTTTTGGTATTGCAGAGCCTGTTCTTAACAGTACCCAGGTAGCTCCGCCCTGGAGTCTGGATATTATTTTTATGCCTCTGGTGGCATTTGATCGCCAGGGCAATCGCATGGGTATGGGCGGCGGCTTCTATGATCGCACCCTAGCCTTTATGGCGGACAGCAAACGCGTTAAACCCAAGCTGGTTGGCCTGGCCCACGGTTGCCAAGAAGTTGAAACACTGTCCCAGCAGAGCTGGGATATTCCCCTACATTTAATTGCCACTGACCAAGAGATAATATGCGCCAAACAAAGATAATCTGCACCATAGGCCCAGCTACTGAATCCATTGATATGCTGGAAAAACTCGCCAATGCGGGCATGAATGTCGCTCGACTCAATATGTCCCACGGCCACCATGAGTCCCATGCCAAGATCATTCAATCGATCCACCAGCTCAATAAAAAACTCAACCATCCTATAGCCATACTGCTGGATACTCAGGGGCCTGAAATCCGTACCGGTGATATGGTCAATGACCTGCACCTTGAAGAGGGCGACACTATTTCAATTGTGGCCCGCGGTGCCGAGGATGTTGAGTCTTCCTCTATTCATATTAACTACGACGATCTGATTAATGATGTCGATGTAGGCGATACCATTACAGTGGATAATGGCCTGATCAATCTTGAGGTATTAAACAAAGAAGAGCGCGTTATGCAGGTTAAGGTAATCGATGGCGGCCTGCTAAAAAGCAAGCGCCACGTCAACCTGCCGGGCATTCGTGTCAACTTGCCCGCGATTACTGATAAAGACCGCCGGGATATTGCTTTTGGTATGGAGCAGGGGGTCGACTTTATCGCCCTGTCTTTTGTCCGCCAGGCAGATGATATTCATGAACTGCGTGAGTTACTGGGAGATAAAGCTGATCAAATAAAGGTGGTGGCCAAACTTGAAGATCAGGAAGCCATTACCAATATGGTGGAAATTATTGCTGCTGCCGATGGCATTATGGTGGCCCGGGGTGACCTGGGGGCAGAGGTACCTCTGGAAGTGCTTCCCCGAATTCAGCGCCGCATTATTCGCACCTGCGCCGAGATGGGCACCAGGGTGATTGTTGCCACCCATATGCTGGAGTCAATGATCGAAAACCCAATCCCAACCCGGGCTGAGGTGACCGATGTGGCCAATGCGGTCTATGAAGAAGCGGATGCCATTATGCTATCTGGTGAAACCACCGTGGGTAAGTACCCAATTAAGTGCGTAGAATTTCTCGATCGCATAGCTCGCTCTACAGAGAGCAGCCGCGGCCTTCGCTTTACCGACAATCTGGCTCTGGAGAATGATAAGCAGCACATTGCCAAGGCCGCCGTTGATCTAGCCACCTCGATTTCAGCCAAGGCGATTATTGTCCCAACCAGGCGGGGGCGAATGGCGAATCGCATTACCAACTGTCATCCGGAATCAATTGTTTGCGCCTTTACCAACGACAGCCGCACCCGCCGACAGCTGGTTATTAACCGCAATGTGCTGAGCTATCAGATAGAAATTGGCGATGACTCAGAGAAAACTCTGGCTGCGGCTGCGGCGATTATGATTAAGCGGGATGAATTTTCTCGCGATGATCAGGTGGTGGTAATTTCCGATGCCCTGGCCGGTTCTGGTTTTGAGGCACTGCAGATCCGCAAAATCTCAGATCTACTGTAATCTGGCTCACTGATTGCCAAGAAAGAACCGATAAGCTTCGTTATCGGTTTCATCTGTGTAGTGGTAACCCAAATTATCCAGAAACTGTCTCACTTCACGGGCATCTTTCTTCGACGCCTGCAAACCTACCAGTACGCGACCAAAGGCCGAACCATGATTGCGGTAGTGGAACATAGAGATATTAAAGCGACCACCCAGCTGAACCAAGAAGTTCAACAGAGCTCCTGGGCGCTCGGGGAATTCAAAACGGAACACCTGTTCGTCCACCACATGGGGGGCGTGCCCACCCACCATATGGCGAATATGCAACTTGGCGGTTTCATTATCGGTCATATCGGATACGGCATAGCCCTTGCGACCCAACTCCTGCACTAGCTCACGCCGATCATCATCTGAAGTCACCTTCATACCGACAAATATCTGTGCCCGGTCGGCATCGTTATATCGGTAATTAAACTCGGAGATATTGCGCCTGTGCAGAGCCTTGCAAAATTTTTCGAAACTGCCAGGCTCCTCGTCGATGGTCACCGCCAGTACGGCTTCACGTTTTTCACCTGTCTCAGTGCGCTCAGAAATATAGCGCAGGCGGTCAAAATCTATATTGGCGCCACATTGGATGGCCATTAATGTCTGCCCCTCAACGCCATGGGCCTCGACATATTTTTTTAACCCGGCAGTGCCCAGGGCACCTGAGGGTTCGCAGATTGCGCGGGTATCATTGTAGACATCTTTGATCGCTGCACAGATTTCATCGGTGCTAACAGTAATCACTTCATCGACAAGGTCTTTAAGTATGCGAAAGGTCTCTTTGCCAATCTGAGCCACTGCTGTGCCATCGGCAAAGATACCTACTTCTTTTAGTCGCACCCGTCGGCCTGCCTTCATAGCTGCATCCAGACAGGCAGCGTCATCGGACTCCACAGCAATAATTTTAATATCTGGCCGCAGGTTTTTGACATAGGCTGCAACACCGGCACAGAGTCCTCCTCCGCCCACAGCAATAAAGATAGCGTCCAGATCACCGGGGACCTGGCGCAGAATTTCCATGCCAATAGTGCCCTGACCGGCAATAATATCCGGGTCGTCAAAAGGATGAATATAGGTCAGGCCCTGCTCTTCTATAAGCTTGTTGGCATGAGCTGCAGCGGCATCGTAGCTGTCGCCGATCAACACCACCTTGGCTCCTCTGGCACGCACTGCATCTACCTTGATCTGCGGTGTGGTCTGAGGCATAACAATGGTTGCTTTAACCCCCATCTTTTTCGCGGCAAGCGCCAGACCCTGGGCATGATTGCCAGCAGAGGCAGCAATCACACCAGCCGCCAGTTGCTC
Organism: Porticoccaceae bacterium UBA2002; assembly: GCA_002334915.1. GTDB lineage: Bacteria > Pseudomonadota > Gammaproteobacteria > Pseudomonadales > Porticoccaceae > HTCC2207. The sequence continues at coordinate 51,484 of DDCQ01000020.1, read as the reverse complement.
ATCGGAAAGATGGCGCAACTTGTTGTAGGCGCCACGCAATTTAAATGAGAATACCGGCTGCAAGTCTTCCCGCTTAAGCAGCACTTGATTATTTAACCTGTGGGAAAGCAGTGGCGCAGCATCAACTGGCGTTTCAATCGCCAGATCATAGATACGAGCATCGAGAATTTTTTTGACGTACTTATGAGGCATGGGGCTTTCCGGGTTATCCAGCTGAGGGCCAATGGTAATTTGATCAGGCAATTTAAGCCAGCCTCAGTTGACACTAATCTACAGCCAAGGCTTTTTAGTAGCCCCTTTTCACCCCGATTATCCTATAATCCCGACTCTCAGATTCGAACAATAACCATAGGGGCAGTCAGTGGACCAACATCAACTTAAACAGGCGGTTGCGCAGGCGGCGGTAGATTACACCCTGGAGCGTATCGAAGATGACAGCATTGTTGGCATTGGCACAGGCTCAACTGCCAACTGCTTTATAGACCTTATCGCTGAACATAAACACAGATTTCAGGGTACTGTAGCCAGCTCCGAAGCCTCAGCTGAAAGACTTCGCGGGCAGGGTATTCCTGTATTCGAGCTCAATGCCGTGGCAGAAGTCAGCATCTATATTGATGGCGCCGATGAAGCCAACCCTAGATTAGAGTTAGTCAAAGGTGGTGGCGCCGCGCTTACCAGAGAAAAAATTGTTACCGCCGTAGCCAGAGAATTTGTCTGCATTGCCGACGAAAGCAAATGGGTAGATTACCTGGGTACCTTCCCCTTGCCCGTCGAAGTGGTCCCCATGGCCCGCAGCCATGTTGCGAGACAGTTAGTCAAACTTGGGGGCGATCCCGTGTGGCGCGAAGGGGTGGTAACAGACAATGGCAATCTTATTCTGGATGTCCACCATCTCTATCCCATTGGCTCAGCCTGCGAGCTGGAAGAAAAAATCAATCAAATCACTGGCGTAGTGACCAATGGCCTTTTCGCCCTGAAGCCAGCAGATATATTATTTCTGGCCACCCAGGATGGTATTGTTGCCCACAGACTTAAATCTTGAGACCAATATAAAAATGAATAAATACCACGTTTATGGCTTGGGCAATGCTCTGGTCGATACAGAAATCGAAGTAACAGATCAAGATTTGGAAAGACTAGCCATTGAAAAAGGTCTAATGACCTTAGTTGATGAAGAACGCCAGCATTTTCTGATCAATAATCTGAAGGACCATCTCACCTTATCCAGGCGAGCTTGCGGAGGTTCCGCTGCAAATACGGTAATCTCCCTGACCCAATTTGGCGGCAGAGGTTATATGGCTTGCAAGGTAGCGGACGACGATAATGGTCGGTTCTATCTTCAGGATTTGATTGATAACGGAGCCCACCATAGTGGCGATGATCAACTGCAAGCCGGTATCACAGGTAAATGTCTGGTAATGGTCACTCCAGATGCGGAGAGAACCATGAACTCATTTCTTGGTATAGGTGAAACGCTCGCCCCTGAAGACATAGATCCTGATGCAGTCGCCAACTCAGAATATCTTTATATAGAAGGTTATCTAGTCACTAGCGAAACTGGTCGTGCCGCTGTAATCAAGGCCCGTGAAGTAGCCCAAAACAGTGGCACCAAGGTTGCTATCAGCCTCTCTGATCCCGGCATTGTTGAGCACTTTAAAGCTGGCCTGCAACAGATGATTGGACCAGGTGTCGACTTACTTTTTTGTAATAAACAGGAGGCACTTAGCTGGTGCGAAACAGATAATCTGGACAGCGCCGTTTTAGAGATGCAAAAAACCGCAAAGCAGTTTGTTATAACTCTGGGTGCCGAGGGCGCACTTGTCTTTGATGGTTTCAGCCTATTAAAAGCCCAGGGTCAGCCAGTGACTGCCGTGGATACCAATGGTGCTGGTGATATGTTTGCCGGCGCCTATTTGTATGCCATCACTCAAGGGCAGAGCTGCTTGGAGGCGGCCACTTTCGCCAACCGCGCAGCCAGCGCTGTGGTTGGCCAGTACGGGCCGAGACTGCACAGTGCTGAATACAATGGACTAAAGTTCGCATAAAAATGCCAGCACTAGTTAGTGCTGAGGATTTTATCCAGCGGCTGGGGATGTTTAACCAAAAAGCCCTGAATATAGTCGACGCCTATTTTTTTTAGCAGCTGATGTTGGCTTTTGTTTTCCACGCCTTCGGCGACAGTAGACACCCCCATAATATGGCCCAGGTGATTGATGGTACTGACTACAGAGTAGTCAACATCGCTGTTATCCATGGTTTTAATAAAACTCGAATCAATTTTCAGGCAGTCGATAGGCAGTTCTTTTAAGTAGGCAAA
>DDCQ01000020.1:41659-49133 GCA_002334915.1 Porticoccaceae bacterium UBA2002 | reverse complement strand
CGCTTGGCTTCAGGTAAATGTTTTACCGCCGCGGTCTCAGTGATCTCAAACTGAATATGTTTAGGTGGAATGCCGCTGTCGCTAAACCCGGCGAGAATATAGTCAATGGCATTTTCGTCGCCCACAGTGCTCCCCGACAGGTTGACCGCCAGTGTGGGCAGCAGCTCCGCTCGCTGCTGCCGCTTCTTCAGAAACTGCAGTGCATTGGTAAACACCCATTTATCTAAATCATCGATAAGGGAGAAATGTTCTGCCACCGGTATAAATTTTGAGGGCGGCAGAATGGTGCCATCAAGATCGCGCATGCGTACCAGGATTTCATAATACCTAGGCAGCGCAACATTGGGGTTTAACGAAACAATAGGCTGGGCAAAAAGGGTAAACCTGTTCTCGTCCAGTGCAGAGACAATCTTGGGCATGCTTGTGGCCAGTCGGCGGCGCTTGGTGACCTCCTCATTAAATGATTGAAAATGAATTTTATTGCGCCCCCTGTCACGGGCGGCGGCGCAGGAGGACCCGGCACTGATCATAAGATCAATATCCGAGAGCGCCTCTGAATCGATCATAATGCCACCAATGCTAGCACCCACGCGCAGAGTTTCACCCTCCCAGGGAATGCTAAAGTCTTTAATCACCTCAAGCACCTGCTCTGCCATAGCCATGGCCTTGTCGTAATTTATACAGTGCAATAGGAGTGCAAATTCATCGTTGCCAATGCGCGCGGCTATATCACTGGGACCGGTTATTTCCATTAGCAGGCGGGCAAACTGAACCAACAGCTCATCCCCTGCCATATGTCCGCTGGTATCGTTGATCACCGAGAAATTATATAGGTCGATATACAGCAGCGCATGAATAGAGCCCTCGCGCTTGGCGCTTTCTATGGCGCGCTGAAGTCGCTCCGCCAGAGATTTCCTGTTGGGTAAACCGGTGAGTGGGTCATGCATAGACTGCCAGCGCAGGCGGCTGGATACTCGCCGGGCCTCGCTCAGGGGGCGAAATATAACTAGACACTTTTGCATTTTGTTCATAGCGTCACGCATGGGAAACGCTGACACAGCCACAGGCATTGGCTCTGCGCCGCGAACCTTTAGCAGGAGAGACTCTGTCTCCTGAATACTGGTTGCCTGGGTTAGTGCATCCTGTACCGGGGTCACCTTAACGCCGGTCTCTTCATTGGCCAGGGGCATCACTGCTTCAATTTGCAGAGCCTTTGAGGTATCCAACTCAAAGCCCAGTAGCTGCTCGGCCATTGGGTTCATCTCCGCTACAAATCCCTCGGCATCCACAACTAATACAGCATCGGCGACACTTTTTGTGGCGCAGTCAAAGAGGCGACCACGATTGACTAACTCCTCCACTATCAAACTGACTCGGGTGCAGTCACGGCACAGCAAAATTAGCTCTTCGGATTCATCGGCACAGTTGAAAATCTGTATATCCAGCCGCCGGGACTCGCCCTCAGAAGTAGCGGCTAAAATATAACCATTAGAATTTTGGGATGCCAATAGGCTCAGGCTCTCGCAAATATCCAGGCCATCGAGATCGTTGAGGTCGGGAAACAACAGTCGCACTGAACTGCCCCGCAACAGTTCTTCATTATAGCCAAACAGCTGCTCTGCGCTCTGGCTTAGTGTTGAGATATAACCATAGCAATCCACCACTAGTAGCGCGCTTTCCTGATTGAAGCAAATATTGCGGCTGATGGTTGCCGAGTCTGAATTGCCATTGCCTGGAGTCTGCTCAGGATGCAGCGCCACAGAGCCCTCAGCTGCCAGGCTGTCTATCTGACTGTTGAAGTGAATACGGATTAAGCCATAGATATTGCTGCTATCCCGATAGGCGCGCATGGAAATTGCCTGTATGGGCTCGGGGGGCATTGAACTGGCCTTAAAGGCATTGGCAAACTGGTCCAATAATGTATTGTGGCTGGGTCTGGAGCAGCGTTTCTCGCCAATGGCTATAAGTACTTCATGGAGTTCAGAGGCAAATAGACTGCCGTGAAGGCCGGGGAACAGTGAGTAAAATCCCTTACCCTGAGACTGCCCTGAGGAGACACCACAAAATTTAGCAGCCTTGCGGTCAATCATAACGATTTTAAAATTTTCATCGACGACCATCACGCCGCCTTTTAGACGGGCCGCCACAAGGTCCCTGCTGAGGGCCTGTTCAAGTCCAGTGCCAGACTCTTTGTCTGGTGGTCTCTCTAGTTTGTTCTCTAATTCTGTCCCAGAAACAATTCCATCTGCATTCAAGACATCTGTCATTGGTATCTAACCTTGGGAGAGCAACTCCCTTAAATCAATAATCGCCGCATTGGCGCGGCTAATATAAGACGCCATCACCAGTGAGTGATTAGCAAGTAAACCAAAACCTTCACCATTAACAATAATCGGTGCATGCACCGGCTGCTGAGTCATTTCCAACTCGCGCACAATTTGTCGAACACTGGTTCGGGCATTTTTCTTTTCCAGTACATCTGCAAAATCAATTTCGATCGCCTGTAGAAAATGTAGCAGTGCCCAGGAGGTTCCGCGAGCTTCATAGAAAACATTATCAATCTGCATCCAGTCAGTTTTTACAACAAGCTCTGAGGGGGAGGCCGTGGATTGGCGCGCATCTGCCGCTCCAGCCAGATCTGTATTGATGCGCCGCTGTCCCACGCTGGCAGAAAGTCGCTGGGACAGGCTGCCCAATCTGGTTTCAACTGTACCCAGCCAATAGCGCAGATTGTCGGCACGGGCATAGAACTGAGCATCGTATTCCTGCTCGTCACTCAGGCGCTGCAGGTAACTTTTCAGGTAGTCTCGACCATCGGCATACTCACTTTCGGGCCAGGGCACAGCCCAGCTCTTATGGTCGACATTAAATCTGGGTTCGGCCAGGGCTAGGTCGCGATCTTCGGTCGACTGAGATTGGGAGCGGCTAAATGATTCGCGCAGCGCTTTGCTGAGGTCCCGCACCTGCACCAGCACACCAAACTCCCAGCTGGGCAGATTGTCCAGCCAAAGGCCTGGCGGTATAACATCATTGGCCAGATAGCCACCGGGCTTCTCCAGCATTGCATCGATCACATACACCAGGGTGCCAGTAGTGGCAGCGCCAATCACAGGTTGTTGCGACTGGTTATTGACTGATGCCACTTCAAATAGATCGGGCTCATCACTCCAATACCAACCCAGCAATATCAGTAATACAAACAACAGGGCTACAGTTAAAAGACTATAGCGCAGTCCTTTGGGAGCCTTTTCGCCCACATAATCCTCGGACAGAGTTTCACTCATATCATGGTAGGAGCGGCTCCATCTCGATCTCAGTCCCTTAAAGAATTCCATTAATGGTGCATCCCGCCCATAGGCTTGGTCACTAAACTGCGAATTTCGGCATCGACTTCAAGAGTCCCGCATTGATCTGTATTGAGCTGCAGTGGCGTATTCTCCCCAGCGACCAGTGGTTGCTGAATATTGAACAGCATAATATGCAAGCCGCCGGGCTGGAATACCAATGTCTCGCCAGCCGCTATCTGCAGTCCGCCAGAAACCGGTCGCATGCGCATCATGCCATCGCTGTGCAGGTGCTCATGGAACTCAAGGCGGTCAGATACAGGGGATTCGACGCCTACCAGCTGGCAGGGCAGGTCGCCACGGTTGGTAACGCGAAGAAAGCCAGCGGTGACTGAGCGCCCCGGAGGCATGGTGCGGATGTAGGCATCAGTGGCGTCAAGCACCGCCGCTTTTAACTGAGTAGCTGGCTGTGACTGAGAATAAGCTGAGGGTGCTAGCAGAGCGAACTGCGCAGCAACAATAAGCAGGGTGATAATGGATTTTTTCATATTATCCCTCTCGCAAACTATAGCACGGGGCTGGCGAGGTTGGCTGGTTAACGAGGTTTTTTACCCTGCCTATGCTATCAAAATGTTAAAGTAAGGGTCAGAGTATTTAGTATTATTTTCGAATATGGACTCTGCACCCTAGATATGACGCCAGTATGGCAATGGAATAGCGATATGAAGAAATTTTTTAAGCAGAGCCTGTTGCTTGGCCTGGGGCTCTTGGCTCTGTCCTTTAGCCTGTCCAGCTTTGCTCAGCTGTCCATGTCGCTCACTTCTGCCGCAGCTAACAATGCTTTGGTACAAAACAACAATAGCTTTATCCCAGTAGAGCAGGCCTATCAGGTGGATCTGTCTGTAGAGGGCAATCAGCTGCTGTTTGACTGGACCATTACCGATGGCTACTACCTCTATCGGGATCGCTTTAAATTCAATGCCGTGGATCCAAACAGTCAGTTGCAGCCGCCCATTTTTCAGACCGGCAAGGTCAAGTGGGATGATTACTTTGAGGCCGAGCTGGAGGTTTACTATAAAAGTACCAGAGTGGCCCTGCCCTTCAGTACAGATGCCCAGCAGATAGAAATTCAAATAGAGTCTCAGGGCTGTGCCGACGCCGGCCTCTGCTATCCGCCTTATAAACAGTGGGTAACCATTGACCTGGTATCCGGGAATATCGATATTAGCAGCAAACCCTCGGCATCGGCGCAGCGAGGAAATAGCGCCAACTCATCAGTAGACACACCATTGTCTCTGGGTTGGGTGCTTATTTTTGCTCTCGCCGGGGGTATGATTTTAAATCTGATGCCCTGTGTTTTTCCGGTGCTATCAATCAAGGCTTTAAGTTTTGCTCGAACTCATCAGTCCGAGCGCAGCAAACAGATACATGGCTTGGCTTATACCCTGGGTGTGGTCTCGAGTTTTGTGGCCATAGCCGTGGTTATGCTGGCGCTGCGTTCAGCTGGAGAAGCGGTGGGCTGGGGTTTTCAGCTGCAGTCTCCGGGCTTTATTATTGGCCTGATATATCTGTTTTTTATTATGGGGCTGGCGTTCTCTGGCTATCTGGAAATTGGCACCGGCTTGATGTCTATCGGCCAGTCGGCAGACAGCGATGAGGGGAGTCTCAGCTCATCCTTTTTGACAGGCGTTTTAGCCACCACTGTCGCCAGTCCATGCACTGCACCTTTTATGGGTCCTGCACTGGGCTTTGCAGTATCCCAGTCGTCAGCGGTTGCCCTGCTGGTATTTGCCTTTCTGGGACTGGGCATGGCCCTGCCCTTTATCCTGCTCACTCTTATCCCGGGGCTTAGTCAGCGCCTGCCAAAACCCGGACAGTGGATGGATACTTTCAAGCAGTTCCTGTCTTTCCCTCTCTATCTAACCGCAGCCTGGCTTATTTGGGTGGCTGGGCGACAAACCAGTGTGGATGTAGTTGCCGCAGTTATTGTGGGCCTAACCCTGATTGCCATGGCGATCTGGTTGTGGAAACTTGATCAGGCCGCGGACACAAAAAGCTGGCAACCCAGCATCAATAAACTATTAGCAGCTCTCTGCCTGGTGGGGGCTGTTGCCATACCTGCTGCAGGCCTGTCAGGAGAGGGGAAAGTGGCGCGCTGGGAGACCTATTCTCCCCAGCGCCTAAGTGACCTGCGCAGCATCGGCAAGCCTGTCTTTGTCAATCTTACTGCAGACTGGTGTATTACCTGCCTGGCCAATGAAAAGGTCGCACTGAGCTCAGAGGCTTTCTATCAAACCCTCGAAGCTAACAATATTACCTATATGAAAGGCGACTGGACCCATAGCGACCCGGAGATTACAGAACTTCTCAATCAGTATCAGCGCAGCGGCGTGCCCCTGTATCTGCTATATCCCCAGGGCAACAGAGAGGCACAGATTTTGCCACAAATTCTATTGCGAGAGATGGTTATAGATGCGCTAAATAGCGTTAACGAGCAAAATCGCAGATTTTAGCTTAAATACACGGCATTTTAAGCGAACTTAGCAGAACTTCTTGCTAAACGCCTTGTTTTGGTGCGATTATGGGGCTAAAACTCGCTATCTGGTCGCTAAGTGGCTGTTGTCAATCGAAAACGCCGAGGAAAATGCCATTAAAAACTGGTTAAATGCCTCTAATTTCGTCGAAAATCAGTTTTTATCTCAATTTCTGGACAGCCTCTGATTTTTAGGGCAGACTGCTGCAACTAATTGGCAGACCTGTGATGACTCTTATGGCGACCATACTTCTTCTACACGGCCCCAACCTGAATCTACTCGGCACCCGTGAGCCAGAACTCTATGGCAGCGACTCTCTGGAACAGATCAACCAGCACCTAATGGATACCGCTATTAGTGCAGGCCATCATTTACAGGCACTGCAAAGCAATGCCGAATATGAGCTGATTCAGCGCATCCACGATGCCAGACAGGGAGGGGTTAACTATATTATCTTTAACCCAGGCGCCTTTACGCACACCAGCGTGGCCCTGCGCGATGCGCTGCTAGGCGTAGAAATTCCCTTTATAGAAGTGCACCTCTCTAATGTCCATGGGCGAGAAGAGTTTCGTCGTCACTCCTATTTTTCTGATATTGCTGAAGGCGTTATTTGCGGCTTCGGCGCTAAAAGCTACGATCTTGCGCTGCACGCTGTGCTTGGCAAGCTTGACCAATAACGAGAGATTAGAATGGACATTCGCAAAGTTAAGAAACTGATAGAACTGCTGGAAGAATCCAATATTAATGAACTGGAAATCACCGAGGGTGAGGAGTCTGTGCGCATTAGCCGCGGCGGCCCAGTGGCCTATGCGGCGCCTCCTGCTCCGGCTCCAGTGGCAGTGCCTGCAGCACCAGCAGCAGCTGCACCTGCCGCCGCCGCAGTGGCAGCTCCGGCAGCGGATGAACTGAGTGGCCATGTGGTGCGCTCGCCAATGGTTGGCAGCTTCTATAGCGCCCCGGCACCGGGCTCTGCGGCCTTTGTTGAGGTCGGCCAGACTGTCGCCCCTGGTGATGTTCTGTGCATTATCGAAGCTATGAAAATGATGAATCAGATTGAAGCCGACAAAGCGGGCACCATAGGAGCCATACTGCTTGAAGACGGTGAGCCGGTTGAGTTCGATCAACCTATGTTTACCATTGTTTAAAGTCTGCCAGGAACCTGATCATGCTCGATAAAGTGCTTATCGCCAACCGTGGCGAAATTGCCCTAAGAATTCTTCGCGCCTGCAAAGAGTTAGATATTAAAACCGTTGCCGTGCACTCGAAAGTCGATGCTGACCTGAAACATGTGAAGCTAGCGGACGAAGCTATTTGTATTGGTCCCAACCCCTCACCCCAGAGCTACCTGAATGTGCCGGCAATTATTAGCGCCATGGAAATTACTGGTGCTAAGGCGGTTCACCCCGGCTATGGGTTTTTAGCTGAGAATGCAGACTTTGCCGAGCAGGTAGAGAATAGCGGTTTTGTATTTATAGGCCCAACCGCCGATGTGATCCGCGTTATGGGTGACAAGGTAGCGGCCATTAAAGCCATGAAAGAAGCTGGTGTGCCTACAGTGCCCGGCTCTGACGGCCCTCTACCCAATGATCCCGAATTTCTTAAGGCCACGGCTCTGCGCATAGGCTATCCGGTCATTATTAAGGCAGCAGCTGGGGG
>DDCQ01000020.1:32844-41556 GCA_002334915.1 Porticoccaceae bacterium UBA2002 | reverse complement strand
ATACTGGCAGATGGCCAGGGTAGTGCCATCCATCTGGGTGATCGCGACTGCTCGCTGCAACGGCGTCATCAGAAGGTTATTGAGGAGGCTCCGGCTCCCGGAATCCCTGAAGAAGCGCGTCAGGCTGTATTTCAAAGCTGCGTCAACGCCTGCATCCAGATTAACTATCGCGGTGCTGGCACCTTTGAGTTTCTCTACGAAGACGGCAACTACTACTTTATTGAAATGAACACCCGTGTTCAGGTTGAACACCCGGTATCTGAAATGATCACTGGCGTTGACATTGTTAAAGAACAGCTATTGATTGCCAGCGGCAGGCCACTGAGCTTTAAGCAGGAAAATATTATTTTCCGCGGCCATAGCTTTGAGTGCCGCATCAATGCAGAAGACCCGGTAAGCTTTTTGCCTCAGCCGGGTACTATTAATGCCTATCATGCACCCGGTGGCAATGGCGTGCGCGTTGATTCCCATATCTACAATGGCTACAGAGTGCCACCCAACTACGACAGTCTGATTGGCAAGGTTATAACCTACGGCCGCGACAGAAATTCGGCGCTCTCGAGAATGCGCAATGCGCTTGATGAAATGGTTATTGACGGTATAAAAACCAATATAGAACTCCATGAAAACCTGGTCCGCGACACCGAGTTTAAGAAAGGTGGAGTCAATATCCACTACCTCGAGAAAAAGCTCGGTCTCTAAAAGAGTGTCAGCCAATCGATGGGTTCAGCTGCAGACTGAAGTATCCCGACAACAGACAGAGTCTGCTGAGGATGCCATGCTGGAGGTGGGCGCTGTGTCAGTCACGCTGCAGGATGCTGCAGACCAGCCGATTCTTGAACCCGGAGTGGGCGAGATCCCTCTCTGGGATAGCTGCATTCTCAAAGCGCTCTTCCCCTCGACTGTAGATACAGATGCTGTATCCCTTCAGCTAAAAACCCAATTACAGCCTCAATTAAACCCAGAGCTGCGCTGGGAACTTCTTGAAGATAAAGACTGGTCTCAGGAGTGGAAGAAGTATTTTAAACCACTTAAATGTGGCGATCGCCTTTGGATCTGTCCAAGCTGGACTGATGCACCAGACCCCAATGGCATCAACCTGCTGCTCGACCCAGGGCTGGCCTTTGGTACTGGCAGCCATCCCACTACACATCTATGCTTGCGCTGGCTGGACCAGCAAGATCTCAAGGGTAAAACTTTAATTGACTATGGTTGTGGCTCAGGAATCCTTGGTATTGCCGCCCTACTGTTGGGCGCAGACAAGGTAATTGCCATAGATAATGACCCTCAGGCGCTACTCGCTAGTCGCGATAATGCCCGGCGCAATAATATTGCTGACCAGCACCTTATTACCTGCCTGCCCGATGCTATTCCAGATAACAGCCTGGCCGATGTGATGATGGCCAATATTCTTGCCGCGCCACTTATTCAGCTGGCAGGCAATATTAGCGAACTCACCGCCGCCAATGGCTCGCTCTGCCTGTCAGGGTTGCTGGAAACTCAGATTGACGAGGTAGCTGCGCCCTATCTGAAGCATTTTGATTTTGATGCCGCTGGCATTGAAGACGAATGGGCACGGCTTTCAGCCAGAAAATTTGCCTGACTGAGCAGCCGCCTGTCGTAGCCTATTAACATCCTCAACAGTATCTATATCTACAGCCGCTTCGGGCATAGGAACTGTGATTTTAGCTGTGAGTGATTGCAACATAACCCTGGCACCAGTATCTCCATCCAGAGCTATTAAATTGGCAAACAGTGCGCGGGGGAATAGTGCCGGCACTCCCGCATGACCGGCATAGGAGGCGCAGACTGCTCTGTCACCATCAAATAAATCCAGCATTTCCGCCAGCCCGCTGCTGTTTAAGACTGGCTGGTCGCCAAGCATCACCAATAGACCCTCATAGGCCGCCGGGGCTGCAGACAGATGCTTTACAGCACAGGCAATAGAGTTGCCTAGTCCACGCTGCCAATGCGGATTAATAATTACCTCAGAGCCGACAACCTGTTGCTCTATAGCCTGCCAGTCACTGCCCAATAGGCTGTGCACCCTGCCCGGCAATAATGTATTGGCCTGGTTTATCACCTGTTGCAGCATGGGCAAGCCGTCGATAGACACTAGTTGCTTGGGGCCATCGCCGCCAGAGTTGGCAAACCTTGAGCCTCTGCCGGCCGCCAGAATAACTGCGCCTATATTGGCTCTCACTGAGATTGTTCCAGTGCTGGAGACAACTGATATAGCGGCTGTGCATCTGCACTGTGCAGAACGGCATGACACTGGGACAAGATTGACAGCGCCAGAGATTCTGGCAATTCACCGCCAAGATTAATTCCCGCCGGCCCGGCCACCGGAATGCGCAGTTCTGAATCCTGCATACCAGCTAGTTCTATTACCGAGGCCCTGCGCGATTGCGGACCCAGCAGCGCCAGGTAGTCTGCGCGAGAACCCTGCAGAACACTCAGCGCCTGAGCATCCATCTGCAAATTATGGCTCATCAGAATAGCGGCATCGAAGGTGTCAAAAAGCCAGTGTTCAGGTAGTTTTGACACAGGGCAGTCGAGAATATTATCGACGCTCATAAAGTGTTCCCGCCGGGCATTGGCGGGGCGAGGGTCACAGACAGAGACCTCCCAACCCAAAATACTGGCCATGCCGACCAATGGTCTGGCATCCACGCCACCCCCAACAACCAGCAGATGGATTGGCGGAGTAATTCTGGTCGCTAAATATTCATGGCGACCAGCACCGGTCTCCAACATCAATAGCTTGGCTTTTGAACTCCCCAATTGCGCGGTAATCTGAAGGTACTGGCTGTTGTTTTGATCCGCCTCGGTGAGCAATTGAGCCTCGGCGCTATCACCCATAACTTTCTGTAAATAGATGCTGGACTCTCGGCGGGCCAGGCTTTCAGCCAGAGCTTCCAGCTGAAGATAGCTGTTTTGCTCTGTTATAGGCTGCAACAGAATATAGACTGTGCCGCCACAGCCTATGCCAAACTGAAATGAAATATCATCCTCATCGGAGCCGTCGTAACAGATGGTCGTTGGCTGGCCGCTGGCCATCACCTCTTTTGCATAGCGCTGAATATCGGACTCCAAACAGCCGCCGCTTAACAGACCAAACTGCTGGCCCAGACTATTAAATAGCATAAAGGCCCCAGCCTTTCGATAACAGGGCCCGGTGGTTTTATAGACCGTACCCAATACCCAGCTCTCTGTATGCCGATCGGTAGACCATAGCCTTAAAAGCCGGGGGAAATCATTATTGGATATCATAGGCAGCGACTAATTATTCTGTTGTTGAAAGTTTATTATAGGTTTAGGGCTATCTATTTACAGCATCAGTGCAAAAATATCGTTTTTTTTAATTGATCACTTTTTAATCAGTTGGGCACAGGGTAGAATGGCCTCCCGATTTTTCTCTGATCTCTGGACTTGCTGTGTTTAATATTGGCCCCTACCAGATTGACCGCAAAACCATACTGGCCCCTATGGCTGGCGTAACTGATTTGCCTTTCCGTCGGCTGTGTCGGGAAATGGGTGCGGGGCTGGTTGTCTCCGAGATGGTGGCCGCCGATCCCAGCACCTGGGACACCAGAAAGTCACGCCTGCGTATTCAGTTTGGCGATGAGCCGGCACCAAGATCAGTACAGATTGCTGGATATGATTCGCAGATGATGGCTACAGCGGCGCAGTTTAATGTTGCTCAGGGCGCTGAGATTATCGATATCAATATGGGCTGCCCGGCAAAAAAAGTCTGTAAACGCGCAGCGGGGTCGGCCCTATTGCAGGACCCACAGTTAGTCTCCAGTATTTTGCATGCGGTGGTCGACGCCGTTGATGTACCTGTCACACTAAAGATTCGCACCGGCTGGGACCGCCAAAACCGCAATGCCGTGAGCATTGCAAAAATTGCCGAAGAAGCTGGTATTGCAGCTCTTGCCGTCCATGGCCGCACCCGTGCCTGCCGCTTTGTGGGCGAGGTCGAATACGACACCATCGCCGCAGTGGCAGAGGCCATCTCTATACCAGTTATGGCCAATGGCGATATTACCAGTCCGGAAAAGGCCGTGGCCGTACTCGAGCACACAGGCGCTGCGGCAGTTATGATTGGTCGCGGCGCCCAGGGTAACCCGTGGATTTTTTCACAGATTAATCAGTATCTCGAAAATGGCGAATGCCTGGCACCCCCGAGCTTTTATGAGCTGGGCCAAATGATGGCGCGCCATTTAACGGCGCTGCATAAATTTTACGGCGAAGTGGGTGGCGTGCGCATTTCCAGAAAACATATTGGTTGGTACAGCAGCGAGCTAGTGGGCGGTAAAGAGTTTACCCAGCACTTTAATAAGCTTGAAAGCAGGGTTGAGCAGCAGCAATTTCTCCAGCAATTTTTTAATAATCCAGTGAACCAGGAACAGGCCGCATGAGTTCTGCATCAGAGACACAAAACATCCAGGCAGAAGACAGCTCTGCAACCAGCGAAAGCCATAGCAGCCAGTCTCTCAGGTACAGTGTGGCCGAAGCCATGAAACGCTACTTTGCTGACCTGGATGGCCAGGACACCAAAGATCTCTACGAGCTGGTGATGGCCGAAGTTGAGCCCCCGCTACTCAGTGCAGCCATGAATTACACGCGCCAGAATCAAAGCCGCACCGCCGAGATTCTCGGCCTAAATCGCGGCACTCTGCGCAAAAAATTAAAACAGTATGACCTTCTGTAACAGTTACTAATCATCTACCGCACCCTTTGAATCATCAGCTTTTTAAACCGAGGACTCCATGAGCGACTTACGAACAATTTCCCGCGCACTGATCAGTGTTTCTGATAAAACTGGCATCGTTGATTTTGCCCAGGCACTTACCGAACAGGGCGTAGAAATACTCTCCACTGGAGGCACCTTTCGTCTGCTGAGGGAAAATTCAATTGCGGTAACTGAGGTGTCTGACTACACCGGCTTTCCAGAAATGATGGATGGCCGTGTAAAAACACTGCATCCGAAAGTACATGGCGGCATTCTGGGCCGTCGCGGCAAAGATGATAATGTAATGGCCGAGCATGATATCAAGCCTATTGATATGGTCGTGGTTAATTTATACCCCTTTGCAGCTACGGTTGCCGACCCCAGCTGCGACTTGCCCACGGCGATTGAAAATATTGATATTGGTGGTCCAACCATGGTTCGCTCTGCGGCCAAAAATCACAAAGACGTTGCCATAGTAGTGAATGCCGGCGATTACAAAACCGTGGTTGAGGAAATGCAAGCCAATAATGGTCAGCTGGACTACAGCACCAGGTACCAGTTAATGGTCAAGGCTTTTGAGCACACTGCTGGGTATGACGGGATGATTGCCAACCATTTCGGCGCCAGAAATATCGCCAATGAAAAGCGCGATTTCTCTGATACTTTTAACGTGCAGTATTTTAAAACTCAGGAAATGCGCTACGGCGAAAACCCCCATCAAAAGGCGGCTTTTTATACTGAAGCCAATCCAACAGAAGCCAGCGTGGCAACTGCAGTTCAGTTACAGGGTAAGGAATTATCCTTTAATAATATTGCCGATACCGACGCAGCCTTAGAATGTGTTAAACAATTTGATCAGCCAGCCTGCGTTATCGTCAAGCATGCTAACCCCTGCGGTGTTGCTGTGGCGGTTGATATCAATTTGGCTTACGACCTGGCTTTTGCCACAGATCCGGAATCAGCGTTTGGTGGTATTATTGCTTTCAACCGTGAACTGGACGCAGCCACCGCAGAGAAAATCTGCGAAAAGCAGTTTGTGGAAGTAATTATTGCTCCCTCTGTATCTGCAGAGGCCGTTGCCGCTGTGGCGGCCAAGAAAAATGTGCGTCTGCTGGAATGTGGTGCCTGGGGAACTGAGCGTCCTCAGGACTTTGACTACAAGCGCGTCAATGGCGGGCTGCTTATTCAGGACCGCGACAATGGCATGGTCACAGCGCAGGATCTAAAAGTAGTCACCGATCGTCAGCCTTCAGATGCCGAAATGGACGATATGATGTTTGCCTGGAAAGTTGCCAAAATGGTGAAGTCCAATGCCATTATCTATGCCAGGAACAACCAGACTGTAGGTGTCGGCGCTGGACAGATGAGCCGTATCAACTCGGCCCGTATTGCCGGCATTAAAGCTGAGCATGCAGGGTTGGAAGTTGCCGGCGCTGTGATGGCATCAGATGCATTCTTCCCTTTCCGCGATGGCATAGACAATGCTGGCGAAGCTGGTATCAGCTGCATTATCCAGCCCGGCGGTTCAATGCGCGATGATGAAGTAATTGCCGCAGCCAATGAACATGGCATGGCCATGGTGTTTACCGGCATGCGCCACTTTAGGCACTAAGTAATATTTTTGGTTAGCGCAAAGGCGGCCAGTGCCCGCTCTCTGGATTCTTTGATATCTACAACCGGCGCTGGATAGTTAGCACCAACCTCTACTCCGGCTGCGGCTAGAACCTCCGCCGGAGCCAGCCAGGGCGCATGGATATACTTGGCTGGCATATCTGCCAACTCAGGCACATAGCGTCGAATATAGTCCCCCTGCTTATCGAACTTTTCACTCTGGGTAACCGGATTAAAAATCCTAAAGAAAGGTGCCGCATCGGCACCACATCCAGCGATCCACTGCCAGCTGGCACTATTGGCCGCTAAGTCCGCATCTACAAGACAGTCCCAAAACCATTCCTCGCCCCGATGCCAGTGGATAAGCAAATTCTTAACCAGAAATGAGCCCACCACCATACGCACGCGGTTGTGCATATAGCCGGTGGTGTAGAGCTCACGCATACCTGCATCAACTAATGGATAGCCCGTGCGACCCTGCTGCCAAGCCCTGAGATCTGCATCAGTATTTTCAGCCCAGGGAAAGATATTAAAGCGCTGCTGAAGGTTGTCACTCGGCAACTGAGGAAAGTGATAGAGCAAATAATGGGAGAACTCTCGCCATCCCAGTTCACTTAAAAATGTATCTATGCTGGATTCATTGTCGATCAGCGCCGCTGCATCTGACGCGCGGTGCCAGGCAGTGTTGGTGGATATCTGACCAAAATGCAGATAGGCGGACAGGCGCGACACATTGGCTTTGTTCGGGAAGTTGCGACCTTCCCGGTAATCCTCTAGCTCATCTATCACAAATTCATCTAGCCGATCCTGGGCTGCTGTCTCACTGATATCCCAGCGTGCCCGCATCTCCGTATCCCATGGGATACTCGGCAGTAACTGCAGCTTATCCAGTGTCAGGGCGCTCTGAGAGACCGCTTGGGATCTGATATTGCCCGGGATCCCTAAGGGCTTTCTGGGAGGCGTTTTAGAGAGACATCCACGGCGATAATAGGGAGTAAAGACCTTGTAGGGAGTCTGGTCTTTTTTAAGCACCTGCCAGGGTTCCCAGAGCAGTGAGCCATTATAACTATCAACCTCTATACCCTGATCCTTAAGAGCAGTTTTAATCTTGCTATCGCGGGCTATACGCCAGGGTTCATAGCAGCGGTTCCACACAATAGAGGAGGCCGAGGTCTCCTCTATCAGCGTAGTTAAAATTGTCAGCGGATCGCCCTGAAAAATATTGAGTTTGTCCTGCAATGAATGGTTTAAAGACTCAAGGGCCTGATGCAGCCACCAGCGACTGGCGCCACCCATAGCCCATTCGGCAGAGTTATTGTCATCGAGAATATATACAGGAATAATCTCGCCCCTGTCACAGGCTGCGCATAACGCGGGATTGTCGGCAAGCCGCAGGTCCTGGCGAAACCAGACAATGGTGGGACCTTGGTCAGAGTCAGAGATAGTGGCAGCCCTTTGATTATTGTTGTTACTGATTAAAGTACGGCACAGGTTTTTTTTTAGATGTTTAGACTACAATATTGGTGCCTGCCTAAACACCTATTTACTGCAGTCTGCTACAATCGAGGCTCGATTTGACAGTTGGAATGGGTTTGATGAATGTACTGGTTATTGGCTCTGGTGGGCGCGAGCACGCTCTTGCATGGAAGGCTGCCCAGAGCGCAGATGTAAAAAAAGTATTTGTTGCTCCCGGCAATGCGGGCACTGCCGGGGAAGCCAATATCGAGAATATTGACCTCCGGGTAAATGACTTTCAAGGGCTGGCAGACTTTGCTACCGCCAATGGGGTTGGCCTTACTATCGTAGGGCCGGAGCAACCGCTGGTAGATGGCATTGTGGATTTTTTTCAGGCTCGTGATCTGCCTATTTTTGGCCCCGGCAAAGGTGCAGCTCAACTTGAGGGCTCGAAAGCCTTTACCAAAGACTTTCTTGAACGCCATCAGATTCCAACGGCCAGCTATGGCAATTTTACTGATTTGGATCAGGCCCTTACCTACCTACATAAAGTGGGCGCACCTATTGTTATCAAAGCAGATGGTCTGGCTGCAGGCAAAGGCGTTATTGTGGCTATGTCTATGACCGAGGCGGAGGATGCGGTTCGAGATATGCTGGCGGGCAATGCCTTTGGAGAGGCTGGTCACCGGGTGGTTATTGAGGAATTTCTCGACGGCGAAGAAGCCAGCTTTATTGTGATGGTGGATGGCACCAATGTGCTACCCATGGCTACCAGCCAGGATCATAAACGCGCAGCCAATGGGGACACCGGCCCCAATACCGGGGGCATGGGTGCCTATTCGCCAGCGCCGGTGGTGGACAGGATAATCTATCAACGCATCATGGATGAGGTAATTTACCCTACGGTG
>DDCQ01000020.1:28716-32723 GCA_002334915.1 Porticoccaceae bacterium UBA2002 | reverse complement strand
CTGCAGTGGGAGTTGTACTTGCAGCCGGTGGCTACCCAGGTGCCTACCGGGGCGGCGATATTATTTCTGGGTTGCAGCCAGCGACTACAGCAGAGCCTGGGGCTACAGATGCCAAGGTCTTCCATGCTGGCACAGCACTGCAAGGTAATGCAGTTGTCACCAGCGGTGGCCGGGTACTCTGTGCCACGGCTATGGGCGAGTCAGTCTCTGAAGCCCAGCGCAGGGCCTATGAGCTGGCATCTGAGATCCACTGGGATGGTATATATTTTAGAGATGATATCGCCTGGCGAGCCATAGAGCGTGAAAGCGCCAGCTAGAGCTGCAAGCCACGGCTTCTAATAACAGGGGGTAATATGGATCATCCATTTTTTAGTTTTGATATTCCCTTCGCTTCCTTCAGCCCATTGCACTGGTGGACTTTGGTTGCATTTGCCGGAATACTGCTGCTGATTGTGAATGTCGGCAGAAGGCTTAGTGCTCAACAAAATCTTTGGCTGGGTCGCGCAATAGCACTGTTTCTGTCGGTGACTGTGGTGATCTTCTCCTGGATCCATTCCTGGAATGGCCTGTTTAATTATAAGGTCGATCTACCGCTTTCAATATGTAATCTTTTTGCCCTGCTGGCGCCGCTGTTATTTTGGCAGCCCAATTTCAGGCGATTTGAGGTTATCTATTTTCTGGTTCTCTGCGGGACCTTTCAGGCCATGCTAACCCCAGATCTCTACGCCGGCTTTCCCAGTTATGGGTATTTTAAGTACTGGATAGTTCACGGCGGTCTGGTCATTTCGGTCATTCACCATTTGCTGGCCTTTAATCTTATCCCTGAAGCGAAAAGTATGTTGCGTACCTTTGTGTGGCTAAATATTTATATGTTGGTGCTAATTCCAGTGAATTTAACCCTGGATGCCAATTACTTCTATCTAATGGAAAAGCCGATCAACCCCTCTATTCTGGATTACTTTGGCCCCTGGCCGTTTTATGTACTGGTGTGTGAAGCATTGGCAATGGGCTTTTTTGCTGTTGCCTACGTACCTATTTACATAGGCAAGAAATACTTTTCCACAGCAGCTACAATTCAAGCTGCAGACTAGGGCAATAAGCAGGTTACATAGATTATTAATATGGCAAATCGACAACTCACAGCAATAGATCAGATTCTTACCCAACTGGACCAGGGATTACGCACGGTATTGGGCAATGCTCCTGAGCCGCAGCGGGTTTCTCCAGCGGTTGAAATTGCAGATACTGAGATGTCCGATCAGGAGCGTCAGCACGCCATTGGGCTTATGCGTGTCAATCATGCCGGAGAAATTTGCGCCCAGGCTCTGTATCAGGGTCAGGCCCTGACAGCCAAGTTGCCCGAAACTGGAAAGCAGATGGAACATGCGGCTGCCGAGGAGATTGATCATCTGGCATGGTGTGAACAGCGCATCAACGAATTGGGCGGTCGTACCAGTGCGCTGAATCCCATTTGGTACGCCATGTCTTTTGGTTTAGGCGCCGGCGCTGGCTTGATTAGTGACAAACTTAGCCTGGGTTTTGTGGCTGCTACTGAAGATCAGGTCTGCGATCATTTGCAAAAACATCTCGATGAGCTTCCCGAGAGCGACAGCAAGAGTCGCGCCATTGTTGAGCAGATGCTAGACGACGAGGCGCGCCATGCGCAGACTGCTCTGGATGCTGGCGGTCATCGCTTCCCGGCACCAGTTAAAAAACTAATGACCCTGGTGTCCTCGGCTATGACGGGCAGTAGCTACCGCATCTAGTCAAAACTTTCGGCTACCGAATCTCTCTCGCGGTTCTGTATCAGTCCAACAATTTTATCTGCGAGCCAGCGGTGAATTCCTGAACCTGCAGTGCGCTTGTGCTGCAACAGAACCAGAGAAATTGTCCCCTCATGAGGTAATTCTGCCGGATAGCGTTTGCGCACAATACGATACATTTCTCGCTCCATTGTTACGCCATATTTGGCCGCCACCATCAGGCAGTCTGTGTCACAGACAGTTTCCATGGCTGTCATCAACTGATTGGTGACCAGCGCTTTCTTGCGCTTGCGCCCCATGTCCCTCAATACACGGTCAAATCTAGCGTCGTTGCGTGCGCTCACTCGCTTGTAGATTAATAAATAGTACTGGACAAAGGGGTACTCTAAAATTTCGTCCAATGTCACTCTGGCCCTGTCAGCCAGTGGATGGCCCTCTCTCATCCAGATTGAAGGGGTAAAGATAGCCAGGCTTCTGGAGCTTATGTCCTCGGTGATGGTCTTCTCAATATCGATGGCAAAATCCAGGCCTCCCTCGGCCAGCTCACCCTCCACTGAGTCTGTTTCACTGGAAATTGACAGAATCACCCCGGGGGCCTGTTCTGTTACCAGTTTGGTCAGTTCAGAAATCAAGGAAATGGCCACAAATTCCGGCACCGCAATAGTTATCTCTCCCTCATAGGTTGCCGGGTCGAAGTCCCCCTCACTGACAATTTCCAAGATGCTATCAAGTAGCCTCGGGAGCCGAGCCTGCAGATCTCTGGCCTTGGGAGTGGGCACCAGTTCATTGCCAGTGCGGGTAAATAATGGATCGTCCAGCTGATGTCTCAGCCGCTGCAGCACGCGGCTCATAGCGGGCTGGGTAATAAATAGTCGTTCGGCGGCCCGGGTGACACTCTTTTCTTCCAGCAGCGCCTGCAGGGAAACCAGCAGATTTAAATCCAGGCGAGATAGCTTTTGTAGGTTCATTTTAATGAATTCCCATGTCATTACCAAAATGCATATACTTAATGCAAACAATGCATTTGGATTATGTCATGGAACTCACTACATTGTCACCCATGGAGCGATAAGGCTCTCAACTAACAAAGGACATAGACATGACACTCGTATACTTAATGATCGGTTTTACCGGCCTTACGGGTGCTGCAATTGCGAAAGACAGTTTCGTCAAGTTGGAAGCACCACAGATTGAGGCTTCTGAGAAGTAAAGCTCGACCGCAGTACAGGGCTTTTATTTACAGATTTATCAAATTCGTTTTATTAAAGATTTACCCCTCTTAATCCTCGCTATAGGATTTTTTTACAGGGACCCACCAGGGTCCCTTTTTTTTGTCTACAAACTTAAACAGAATAAAGGTCATTACCTCTACGCATGGGCGAAATGCAGATAATGCATTTGAATTATAGTCTCAGGGTTTCTAGTATGCGCGGCAGTTGAGGAGCGTTTGTAACTTGGGAAACAGCATCAGGTTTACCAGGTCATGCTCTAACCCTACCCCCTTTGTGATTCATCCAAAGAATTTTTTTAGGAGTCCTCCCCGGACTCCTTTTTTTTGCCCCGGACTTTGTATATGCAGCTCAACTAAGGTTGCCCTGGGGGTAATATCCGATATTTGTCAGCTTTTAGACTTTTTCAATAGTATAGCTGTGGCTGATTTCAACACCGGCTGCTTCCAGCATAATAGAGGCCGAGCAGTACTTTTCGGCAGAGAGCTCAACGGCCCGCTTGACCTGAGATTCCTTTAAATTAGAACCAGTCACAACAAACTCAAGATGAATGCTACTAAATACAGCAGGTACAGCATCAACGCGCTCTGCCGCTATGTCTACCCTGCAGTCGGACACCTGTTGGCGGCCCTTTTGCAACATAGTCATCACATCAAATGAGGCGCAACCCCCAAGGCCAATTAAAATCATTTCCATGGGTCGGGCACCCATATTCCGCCCGCCCTGATCCGGTGCTCCGTCCATCACTACTGAGTGGCCTGTGCCGGACTCGCCCAAAAACATAACGCCATCTACCCACTTTACTGTTGTCTGCATACCCTACCTGTTACCTGTTTTACTAGCCGATTAGCTCTCAAAGATAACACAGACCCCTGTTTAAATTTGTCGCGCAGAGAAAATATTTTGACTACTATTAATCACAGGGGTCGCAAATAACTGTTATATGTAGTGGTAAACGACCGCGGCTTAGAAAAACCCTATAAGGAGATACACATTGGCGCCTGCACCTCTTACC
>DDCQ01000020.1:0-28662 GCA_002334915.1 Porticoccaceae bacterium UBA2002 | reverse complement strand
CTCTGTATTACATTATTAAAGGTTCCGTGACCGTGGTTATCGAAGATGATAGCGATGGCAAGGAAATGATTCTGGCCTATCTAAACCCCGGCGACTTTGTGGGTGAAATGGGTCTTTTTGATCAGGAGCATCGCAGTGCCTGGATTCGCACCAAAACCGAATGTGAGGTTGGCGAGATCAGCTATGGCAAGTTTATAGAGCTCAGCCACAAGCATCCGGAGTTTCTATTTGCCATTAGCAAGCAGATCGCCCAGCGACTTAGAGATACGACTCGCAAGGTTAGCGATCTGGCATTTCTGGATGTCACAGGCCGAGTGGCTCGCACATTGTTAGATCTGTGCAAGGAACCAGATGCCATGACCCATCCAGATGGTATGCAGATCAAGATTACCCGTCAGGAGATAGGCCGGATTGTTGGCTGCTCAAGAGAAATGGTGGGTCGAGTACTGAAAGATCTTGAAGAGCGTGAACTGGTCTCGGTGGCAGGCAAAACCATGGTGGTGTTTGGTACTCGCTAGAAATACCTGGACCAAGGTTTTAGCTAAACATCTGGCTGAGTCTGTCCCCTGGTTCTTCGCTGCGCATAAAGGCCTCGCCCACCAAAAAGGCATTTACATTCTGCTGACGCATGGCCGCCACATCGTCTCTGCTGTGGATGCCGCTCTCGGTAATCACAATTCTATTGTCTGGAATTTGGTCCAGCAGCTGGTAGGTGTTGTCGAGGCTGACTTCAAAGCTGTGCAGATTGCGGTTATTAATGCCCACCATAGGGTTATCAAGTTTAAGGGCCAGAGTTAGTTCAGCGGCATCATGGACCTCAATTAATACATCCATACCCAGTGATAGAGCGACTTCATGCAGCTGGTTAAGCTGGCTTTCAGAGAGGGCTGACACAATTAATAGAATACAGTCTGCACCCATAACCCGGGCTTCATAGATCTGATATTCATCAATAATAAAATCTTTGCGAATAACCGGGAGCTGACAGGCATCTCTGGCCTGCTGTAAATATTGATCAGCACCCTGAAAAAAGTCTACATCGGTCAGTACGGAAAGGCAGGCTGCACCACCCCTGGCATAGCTGGCGGCAATGGCTGCCGGATCAAAGTTTTCGCGAATCACCCCTTTACTGGGCGAAGCTTTTTTAATCTCGGCAATCACCGCGGACTCTCCGCCAGCTAATTTGCTGGCCAGAGCAGCGGCAAAGCCTCTGGGTGCCGGAGCAGATGCCGCTTGGTCCACAAGCTGGTGCAGTGGCACAGTTGCGCTGCGCTCAGCAATCTCCTCGCGCTTGCGAGCAAGAATTTTCTTTAATATGGTGGGGGTATCTGAGCTCATTATTAAATCTCTTAAATTATTAGCCGTCTTGCTGAACCTGAGTAAAGGTTGCCAAATCATTAATTTTTGCTCTGGCTAAACCTGAGCCAATGGCATCCCGGGCCATTTCTACACCCTGGTTTAAGTCTGCGGCGCAGCCAGCTACATACAGCGCTGCACCAGCATTAATGGCAATAAGGTCTGCAGCCTTAGCGCCATTGGCGGTGGCTTTCTTGCCCAGAGCATCGGTAATTAACGCCAGTGACTGTGCAGCATTTTCTACTGCCAGACCATCCAAACTCTGGAGCGACGAGAAATAATCTTGCGGGCGAATCTGGTATTCACTGACCGAACCATCGCGATACTCGGCCACATGGGTTTCAGCGGCAATACTGATTTCGTCTAGACCATCTGCCGAGTGCACCAGCATAATATGAACAGCACCCAGACGACCCAGCACCTCAGCCATGGGCCTACATAGTTCTTTTTTGTACACGCCAATCAGCTGTCGAGTTACCCCTGCCGGATTGGTCATCGGCCCTAGAATATTAAAAATGGTGCGCAGACCCAGCTCTTTGCGGGGGCCTATGGCATGCTTCATGGCGCTGTGATGGGCCGGTGCAAACATAAAGCCAACACCTAGCTCTTCGACACAGAGCGCCACCTGAGCCGGATTGAGATTTAAATTGACCCCTGCAGCTTCAAGCAAATCGGCAGCACCGCTATTACTACTCACCGAGCGATTGCCATGTTTGGCCACACGACCACCAGCAGCTGCCACCACAAAGGTTGCCGCGGTGGATACATTAAATAGGTTGGATTCATCACCGCCGGTGCCAACAATATCGACTAAATAGTCACCGGAGACCTCGACGCCTGTAGCCAGTTCGCGCATCACTTCAACGGCGCCGGCAATCTCGTCGATGGTTTCTCCTTTGATACGCAGGGCCACCAGAAAGGCGCCAATCTGTGCCTCGGTGGCATGGCCGGTCATTATCTGGCGCATCACATCACGCATTTCCGCTGAACTCAGATGCTGGTCACTGACTACTGCTTCTAATGCTGTTCTGATATCCACTGTTTAGCTCTCCAAAAAATTATTTAGCAGATCGTGGCCGTGCTGAGTAAGAATAGATTCCGGGTGAAACTGCACTCCTTCTATGGCCTGCTGGTTATGACGGACTCCCATAATCTCGTCCATCGAACCATCTTCGTTCTGAGTCCAGGCATTAATCTCAAGGCAGTCCGGCATGGATGTCTGCTCTATCACCAATGAGTGGTAACGAGTTGCCTCAAAGGGGTTGCTCAGGTCTTTAAACACACCTGTATTGTCGTGATAGATCATTGAAGTCTTGCCATGCATTACCTGTTTGGCGCGAATGATTTTGCCTCCAAAGGCCTGGCCTATACTTTGATGGCCCAGGCAGATACCCAGGATAGGAATTCTGCCAGCGAAGGTTTTAATACATTCAACACTGATGCCAGCTTCGTTGGGCGTGCAGGGGCCAGGGGAAATAACAATTTTTTCCGGGGCTAATTTTTCGATCTCAGCAATGGTGATTTCATCGTTTCTAAATACCTTAACATCGGCATTTAGCTCAGCCAGATACTGCACCACGTTGTAGGTAAACGAATCATAGTTGTCGATCATTAGTATCATTGAGACTCTCCCTCGGATGCCGGACACACCATAGCCGCTGCACGCATTAGTGCCCGCGCCTTGTTCATGGTCTCCTCCCATTCCAATTCGGGAACAGAGTCGGCAACCACACCTGCGCCAGCCTGCACATGCAGCATGCCATCTTTAATCACAGCGGTGCGAATAGCTATGGCGGTATCCATGTTGCCACTCCAGCCGATATAGCCAACGGCGCCGCCATAAATGCCGCGTTTAACCGGCTCTAATTCATCGATAATTTCCATAGCGCGGATTTTAGGGGCGCCGCTCAGGGTGCCAGCGGGCAGGGTTGCCTTTAAAACTTCCAGTGCCCCCATACCCTCTGTTACATCACCCACCACATTGGAGGTGATATGCATGACATGGGAGTAGCGCTCAACCACCATTTGCTCGGTAACTTCTACGCTGCCCGTTTGACTGATACGACCCACATCATTGCGGCCTAAATCAATCAGCATCAGATGCTCGGCAATTTCTTTGGGATCGGCGAGCATTTCTTTTTCAAGTGCCAGATCCTCTTCTTCTGTCTGACCGCGACGTCTGGTGCCGGCTATAGGTCGCACAGTGACCTGGCCATCTTCCAGGCGCGCCAGAACCTCTGGCGATGAGCCGACAATATGAATGCCATCTAGATCCAGAAAATACATATAGGGCGAGGGGTTTAGTCTTCTCAGGGCGCGGTACAGATTAATAGGCTCGGCAGAAAATGGCGCCGACAGTCGCTGCGATGGCACTACCTGCATAACATCGCCGGCAAGCACATAGTCTTTGACCCTGTCGACTGCCGCCATATAGTCCTGCTGGCCAAAGCTGGAGACAAATGCCTGCTCTGAAATGCCAGGGCCTGTATTCATCGGCGGTAATGGTGGTGTCGGCAGGGCCAGCCTGGCTTCCAACTCATCGAGCCGGGCCTCGGCTTTTTCCAGAGCTCTTGCCTCGGCGGCATCAACATGTACGACCAGCATAATAGTGCCAGTCAGATTATCAAAGATAGCCACTTCATCGGAGGCTAGCAGCAGTATGTCCGGTGCATCCAAATCATCGACAGGTGCGCTGTTAGCCAGGCGTGGCTCTACAAAGCGTACCGTGTCATAACCGAAATAGCCCACCAGACCGCCCGTAAATCTGGGTAGTTCTGGCAAGTTAGGCATGCTGAATAGCTGACGAAAGCGCTCTACCTCACCCAGGGGATCACTGGTAGTGCGGTTTACCATCGGCTTGCCATCGCGGATAATTTCCAGCCGATTGCCAAAGACTTTGAGCACGGTGGAGGTCTGCAGCCCGATCAGCGAGTAGCGGCCCCATTTCTCACCACCCTGCACGGATTCAAACAGATAGGAGTTGGCACCCATGGCAAGTTTTAGGTAGACACTAAGGGGAGTTTCAAGATCGGCCAGCACCTCGCGGGTCACCGGAATTCGGTTGAAGTTCTGGCTTGCCAGCTGGGCAAATTTTTCAGGGGTCATGATGGTTTCCTTGGACAGTTTGATTGCTTTAGGCGCACGCAGCGCCTTGGACACATTAGTTGCGCCATCGCCACCATTGCTGGCCGTTATCAATCTGTACCAAACTGCTGTTGTTCAAACCCATCTCCCTAAATGAAGTCGACTATTGTAATCAATTAACCTACTTCAGTAAATTAGCCGGCTGTCGCCAACTGTTCGCGCATGCTGGCAATCACTGCAGCATAGTCAGGCTGGCTGAAAATAGCTGAACCGGCAACAAAAGTATCTGCGCCGGCAGTGGCAACCTCGGCGATATTATTGACTCCAACGCCACCATCAACCTCTAGACGAATATCATAGCCACTTGCATCTATAAGCTGTCTGGCCTGTTGCAGCTTATCTAGAGTGGAGGGAATAAATTTCTGTCCGCCAAAGCCTGGGTTAACCGACATAAGTAATAGCATATCCATTTTATCCATCACCCAGCGAACTGTATCCAGCCCTGTACCTGGATTTAACACCAGCCCGCCCTTGCAACCCAGATCTCGCACCAACTGGAGTGAGCGATCTATATGGTTAGATGCCTCCGGATGGAAGGTGATGTAAGTGGCCCCTGCATCGGCAAACATACGAATCAAATCATCGACTGGCTGCACCATCAGATGCACATCTATGGGAGCAGTCACACCATGATCTCTAAGCGCCTTGCACACCATGGGGCCAATAGTGAGATTGGGCACATAATGGTTGTCCATAACATCAAAATGAACAATATCGGCGCCAGCCTCAAGCACATTGTCTACCTCTTCACCCAGACGGGCAAAATCGGCAGCGAGGATGGACGGGGCAATCAGAAAGTCAGTCATAACACACCATAAGCCAGTTAAGCCGCAATGATGCGGCAGAACAGTTTTGGGTGCAAATACTTTGCCTTTATAAGGCGCTCAGGGGAATTTTACCGGGCATAAAAAAAACGGCCACTATAGAAAGTGGCCGTCTTAAATTTTGCTCTGAATCTAGTCCACGGCCCTGTCGCGCGGGCTGTGGCCCTCTTTTCTCTGCTTCCTTGCTGCGGCGGCCTCCTCTCTGGAGACTGAGCCATCGCCGTCAGCGTCCATGGTATTAAATCGCTCACGCCTATCATCAGCCATTCTGACGATTGCCGCTTCGTGCTCTTCACGCGAAACAGCACCATCTCCATCAACGTCTATCTGTTTAAACATGCTGCCTTTGCGACCCTTATCTGAGCCCCCATGATGCTCCGCAACGGCCCCTATAGAAACTGAGGCCAGAAGGGCCATTACAAGTAAGTTTATCATCTATCTTATTCCCTTTATTATTTAGTCTAGGCTAAAACGCCTGTCCGCAAGTTTGGTTGACTCTGGATATTTAGGAGTACTGGTAGTCGGAGAACTGCTCGCGCAGATCCTTTTTACTCACCTTGCCAGTCGCCGTATGGGGAATCTCTTCAACAAATACACAATCCTCTGGCACCCACCAGCTGGCGATTTGGCCTTTCAGAGAAGCCAGAATATCCTCTTTACTGGGTGAGGTACCTGCAACCGGAATGACGATCAATAATGGCCGCTCAGTCCACTTGGGATGGGGCACACCAATCACCGCAGCCTCCTGAACCTCAGCATGAGCCATGGCAGCGTTTTCAACATCTATAGAGCTGATCCACTCACCCCCGGACTTAATAACATCTTTAACCCGGTCTGTGATGGTTACATACCCATATTCGTCAATAGAGGCCATATCACCGGTATCAAACCAGCCATCGGCATCCAATGCTGGCTTGTCTTCGAGTCGGTAGTAGCCCTCGCAGACCCAGGGGCCCTTTACCAACAGCAGACCTGAAGCAATGCCATCCCAGGGCAGATCCTGATGTTCGGAGTCGACAATTTTCATCTCTACCCCATAGACAATGCGACCGGCACGGACACGGTAAGCATCTTTTTCTTCTTCAGAGCAGTCATTCATCCAAGCCAGGGGCTTGTTGTAGGAGCCCAGAGGGCTCATTTCTGTCATGCCCCAGCCAACATGCATATAGATACCGTATTTATCCATAGCTTGCATAAGTGACAGCGGGCAGGCAGAGCCTCCGGCAACCACCTTCTTTAGAGTCTCTACCGTCTTTCCTGTGGCATTGAGATAGTCGATCAGAGCCAGCCATACCGTGGGTACGCCCAGTGAATAGTTGACCTTTTCTTCATTGATCAGATGGGTCAATGTCTCACCATCGGCCATTTTAGGGCCGGGGAAAACCAGTTTTGCCCCCACCATGGGGCCGTTATAGGCAGTGCCCCAGGCATTGACATGGAACATGGGGACAATAGGCATAATTATATCAGAATTAGAGAGATTCATCACATCAGGCAGTGAACCCACTATAGAGTGCAGCACTGTGCTGCGGTGGCTGTAGACCACACCTTTGGGATTGCCTGTGGTGCCCGAGGTATAGCACATGGAGCTGGCGGTATTTTCCGCAAGTTCTGGCCAATCGAATGTGTCGGGCTGACCCTCAATAAAGGTCTCATAGCAATGCGCATTGTTCAGTGATGTCTCTGGCATATGATCTGCACTGGTCATAATCACATAGCCGCGAACTGTAGGCAGCTTGTCTTTAAGTGCCTCCAGCAGTGGCACAAACATGGGATCGGCAAATACCCACTGATCTTCCGCATGATTGATAATAAATTCTATCTGCTCAGGGAATAGTCTCGGGTTGATGGTGTGACAGATATGTCCGGCGCATGAAATGGCGTAGTAGAGCTCGAAATGGCGGTAATCGTTCCAGGCCAGGGTTGCGATACGGTCACCCTGTTTGAAACCAACTTTGTCCAGTGCATTGGCCATCTGGCGAACCCGGCGAAAGGCATCTTTGTAAGTATATCGATGGTGAGGGTTGTCACCGGTGAATGAGACAATTTCACTGGCCCCATTTATGCGATCCGCGTGCCTCATAATCGATGTGATTGTCAGCTGCGAGTCCATCATTAAACCGTTCATACCTACCCCTGTTATTTTTTTGAGTTAATAGGGCAAGACTATCATTTGTTAGCGGCTAAACAAAATAGCAAACCGCGGCCTATGGGTCACAGACGCTCAGGCCAAAACTGCGGTAACTGGAAGCAGACTGGCTAGAAATATAGTGGAATCTTTGCAAGGTAGGGCTCTATCGCCTCAAAGTCTGGCAAAAAGAACTTTTTGCCCTCCTTAACCAAATCTATCTTAATGCAGGCATCTAAGCCTGTAGCGCCTGTGCTCGAGAGGTCTCCGTCCGCTTCAACTTGCAATGTATGAGGGAATCCCTTACTGATAATGGCATAGTACTTATGGCTGTGGCCCTCACAGAAACTATTCAATACCAGTACTTTTAGGCCCTGAACATCCATTTTATTCACCATCTTTAAAACCACTTAACGCCTTAAGTACTGCCAATATCACTTAAGTTATGGAATTTTAAACACAGTTGTAATATATAATCTACAACCCTCTATTTTTAGTAATGTTTTTGCTTGCTAGCTCACAGATTTTAAGAGCGTTTAGCATGTAGCCAGTTGCCATAGATAGTTATAGTGCAAAAATCACAACAAGGCAGTCATTTATGGGTAAATCTCTTGGGGTCGTTATGGACCCGATCCAATCAATCAATTACAGAAAAGACACCACTCTTTCCTTGCTGCTTGCAGCTCAGCTGCAGGGCTACAATTTGTTTTATATGGAACAGCGGCATTTGTTTCTGGAAAATGGCAACCCCCGGGCCGAGGTGCGGCCTTTAAAGGTGTTCGAAGACGAGCATAAGTGGTATGAGCTAGGGGGTGCCAGCTCTGTGCCGCTTGAAGAGCTTGATGTGGTGCTGATGCGCAAGGACCCGCCTTTTGACTCTGAGTTTATTTACTCTACCTACATACTCGAGGCCGCCGAGCGTCGCGGCACCCTGATAGTCAATAGACCCCAGAGCTTGCGGGACTGCAATGAGAAGGTGTTTGCCACGCAGTTCCCACATTGTACTCCGCCGCTGTTAGTTAGCCGCGACCAGGGTCGCCTAAAGAAGTTTTTAGCTGAGCATGGCGATGTGGTGTTTAAGCCACTGGACGGTATGGGCGGCACATCTATCTTCCGCGTCAGGGAGGGAGATCAAAACCTTAATGTGATTCTCGAAACTCTCACCAAATATGGTGACGAGACAATCATGGCTCAGAAATATCTCCCGGAAATTATCACCGGGGATAAGCGTATTCTGGTCATCGATGGCAAAGTTGTGCCCTATTGTCTGGCGCGCATTCCGACTAAGGGCGAGTTTCGTGGCAATCTGGCTGCCGGTGGTTCCGGACTGGTGCAACCATTATCTGACCGCGACCTGTGGATTGCGGAGCAAATCGCGCCTACATTGGTAGACAGGGGTCTAATTTTTGTTGGCTTGGATGTTATTGGTGACTACCTTACCGAGATCAATGTCACCAGCCCCACCTGTGTTCGAGAGATAGACAATGCTCAGGGCACGGCTATAGGGAGTCAGCTTATGGCGGCAATTGAAGCCCGTCTAAACCCATAATCTGTGGGCAGACCTTGAGTTTGCGGCCCGAAACCCGCATATTGGATTCTATGAGCGAAAGTACAAAAAAAATTATCTCCAGCTTAAAAAATCATTTCCTGCTGGCCATGCCTGGTCTCAATGACCCCAACTTTGCTCAGCCTGTGGTTTATATTTGCGAGCACAGTGTCGATGGGGCCATGGGCTTGATTATCAATCATCAGCTGGATATCCCGGCTAAAGCTATCTTTGATCAGCTGGATCTGGAGTACCATGATCAGCAGGGCAACTCGCTGATATTTGACGGTGGTCCGGTTCAGCGCGACCGCGGCTTTATTTTGCATAAGACCAGCGAGCAGCAGTGGGAGTCCACTGTTACCATAGCCGACGATATCAGCCTTACGGCATCCAAAGATATCCTCAGTGATATTGCTCTGGGCAATGGTCCCACTGATGCATTGATTACTCTGGGTTATTCAAGCTGGGGCGCCGGTCAATTAGAAGACGAGTTAAAGCAAAATAGCTGGCTGACCATACCAGCTGATTCGGCGATTATTTTTGACACCGCTTGCGATCAGCGCGCTGGAGCTGCGGCTTCGTCTATAGGTCTGGATCTCAATATGCTGTCTTCCGATATCGGCCATGCCTGAAGCCAAACATCAGACTCTGCTGTGCTTTGACTTTGGTTTAAAGCAGATTGGCGTGGCCTATGGCCAGACCTTGACTGCTGCAGCTAGGGGCCTAACTATTATTAAAGCCTCTGATGGTGCACCTGACTGGTCTCAGGTCACAGAGGTTATCAGTGAGTGGAAGCCCAGCCTGCTGCTGGTGGGATTGCCTCTGAATATGGATGGCACAGCCAGCGAACTTAGCGAGAGAACCCGCAGATTTGCGCGCAGGCTTCAGGGCCGTTACAACATTGATGTGCAGATGGTTGACGAACGACTGACCAGCCGTGAGGCGAAGTCTATGCTGCAGGAAGAACAACGCAGTGGCGCCCGCAAAGGCAAGATGTCAGATCTCACCAAAATTGACCATCTGGCGGCAGCACTCATTCTGCAAACCTGGCTGGAAAACCCCCATCTTGGGAAAAGCCCTTAGCTAAATTAAGGCCCCTTTACCAATTAAGTTTCCCCGCCGAATGATCCTCAATGGTCAACTTATCGATACGCGCTTTTTTAGAACCCGTCTGCTGATCGCTGTACATCTTAATCATCAGCCGTAAATCATTTTTTGAGTCGGCATGGGCAATCGCATTCTCATAGCTAATTTCGCCATCCACATAGAGTTCAAACAGCGCCTTATCGAATGTCTGCATACCATGCTCTGCCGAGCTGGTCATAATCTCTTTAATCTTGTGCACCTCTCCCTTGCGGATAGTATCTGCAATCAGAGGCGTATTGAGCAAAACCTCGATGGCAGCGCGTCGGTTTTTGCCATCCACCGTAGGTACTAGCTGCTGAGCCACAATACCTCTTAAATTGAGGGAAAGGTCCATCCACAGCTGACTGTGACGGTCCGCTTCGAAGAAATGGTTAATTCGGTCCAGAGCCTGATTGGCATTGTTGGCATGCAGGGTGGCCAGCACCAGGTGGCCGGTCTCGGCAAAAGTAATGGCATGCTGCATGGTTTCTCTGGTACGAATCTCACCAATCAAAATAACATCTGGTGCCTGGCGCAGGGTATTTTTTAGCGCCACTTCAAAAGACTCTGTGTCCACCCCAACTTCTCGCTGGGTAATAATGCAGCCCTGATGTTCCTGGATAAATTCAATAGGGTCCTCAATCGAGACAATATGGCCGCGGCTGACTTAATTGCGATGACCAATCAAAGCCGCCAGCGAGGTGGACTTGCCCGTCCCTGTTGCCCCTACAAAAATAACAATGCCGCGGCGGTTCATTACCAGTTCTTTCAACACCGGGGGCAGCAGTAGCGCCTCTGGAGTCGGAATCTGGGTCTCTATGCGTCGCAGAACAATACCTATTTCACCCCGCTGATAAAATGCGCTGGCGCGAAAACGACCAGACTCCTCACTGATCACGGCAAAATTGAGTTCTTTATTGAGATAAAACTCTCTGCGCTGTTCGTCAGTCATGATGCTTAACACCAGGGCCTCGCACTGGTGCTGGTCCAGCTGCTGGTCGCCGATGGGCACTACCGATCCATTGAGCTTAATGCAGGGTGGCAAGCCAACGGTCAAAAACAAGTCCGAGGCTTTCTGTTCGGTCATTGTTTTAACTAGTTTTTCAAATGTCTCAGCGACCATGGTTTATCCTTTTGTGTTTGTAGCTCTGGCTATCTATCGGCTCTGGCTCTTTATTAGCTCTGGCTATTTTTTAGCTCTGGCTTTTAATTAGCTCTGGCAGTTAAACAGGGCTAAAAGTTGTCAGGCAATTTGGCTTTTTCTTTGGCGATATCAGCGCTGATCAAACGCTGCTCAACCAGATGATGCAGGCATTGATCCAGGGTTTGCATGCCCAGAGCTCCGCCGGTCTGAATGGCGGAGTACATCTGCGCCACCTTGTCTTCTCGGATTAAATTGCGAATAGCCGCGGTGCCAATCAAAATTTCATGGGCGGCCACCCGGCCTCCGCCCACCTTCTTCAACAGCGTCTGGGAAATAACCGCCTGCAGTGATTCCGAGAGCATAGAGCGCACCATAGGCTTTTCCCCTGAGGGAAATACATCTACCACCCGATCAATGGTTTTGGCTGCCGAGGTGGTGTGCAGGGTACCGAATACAAGATGCCCGGTTTCGGCAGCGGTCAAGGCCAAACGAATGGTTTCCAGATCCCTCAGCTCGCCCACCAACACAACATCCGGGTCTTCCCGCAGGGCCGAGCGCAGCGCCTCACCGAAGCCCAGAGTATCGCGGTGAACTTCTCGCTGGTTAACCAGGCATTTTTTGCTCTGATGGACAAATTCAATGGGATCTTCGATGGTAAGAATATGGTCGTAACGATTTTCGTTGATATAGTCCACCATGGCGGCCAATGTGGTCGACTTACCCGAGCCTGTGGGGCCGGTGACTAATACCAGCCCACGGGGAAGCAGCGAGACCTTTCGGAAAACATCGCCCATACCCAGCTGCTCGAGGGTCAGTACATTGGAGGGGATGGTGCGAAATACAGCTGCAGCACCGCGATTTTGGTTAAAGACATTGACCCTGAAACGAGCCACACCGGGCACCTCGAAAGAAAAGTCAGTCTCGAGAAATTCCTCGTAGTCCCTTCTCTGCTTGTCATTCATTATTTCGTAGATCAAACTGTGGACTTGTCGGTGCTCCATAGGGGGCAAATTGATACGGCGCACATCGCCATCAATTCTAATAATTGGCGGTAGACCGGCAGAGACATGTAAGTCCGACGCGCCTTCTTTTGCGCTAAACGCTAATAACTCGGTAATATCCATTGTTGCATCTCGCTTATTCCATTAAGGCTAATGCTGCTCGGTGGGCCAGGCTCGAACCAGATTTGATGACTTAACACTATGGCAAACATTGAAAATAACACTACCTCTGTACAGAGACGTCTGCAACAGGCCGCCCGTGACGCAGGCCGCAATCCTGAGGATATATTGCTACTGGCTGTCAGCAAGACGCGAACCAGTGCACAGGTAAGAGTGGCGGTAGACTCTGGCCTGAGCAGTTTTGGCGAGAATTATCTGCAAGAAGCCCTTGAGAAAATGGACCAGCTGACTGATCTATCTATTAGCTGGCATTTTATTGGCCCATTGCAATCCAATAAGACCAGACAGGTTGCTGAGCACTTTGACTGGATACATACAGTGGACAGGTTAAAAATCGCAAAACGTCTGAGCGACCAGCGCCCCGCTGATATGGCACCATTAAATATCTGCCTGCAAATCAATATTGATAATGAACCGAGCAAATCTGGCTTTATGCCGCAACAGGCCATTGAGGCCGCCAGCAGTATTGCTGGCCTCCCCAGCCTTAGATTGCGCGGGCTAATGGCGATTCCCAAGCCCAGCACTGAGCTGGCACAGCAGCGCCAGCCCTTTGTCCGGTTGCGGGCCTTGCTGGAACAGATTAACGAGAGGCTGGACAATTCTCAGAAACTGGATACCCTCTCTATGGGAATGTCTGGTGATTTGGAGCCCGCTATTTATGAAGGCGCGACCATCATCAGAGTGGGCACAGATATTTTTGGTCCGCGGTCTTAAAATAGCGAGCAAAATAGGCAATCTAATAAGTTAATTAAGGGAGGCTAGTAATCAGCCAATGAGTTCAATCGCATTTATCGGCGGCGGCAATATGGCCTCCTGCATTATCGGTGGCATGGTTGCCAATGGCTTCGACCCCCTGCAGATTCGGGTGGGTACTCCAAGCCAGAGCACCAGAGACAGGTTGTCTGAGACCACTGGCACAACCAGTATGGCTGACAATCACGCCGCTGTAGCCCAGGCGGATACTGTGGTGCTGGCGGTTAAACCCAAAATAATGCGCCAGGTAGTTGAAGATCTGGCCCCTGCGCTAAGCCATAAACCTATTATTATCTCAGTGGCGGCGGGCATACCTGTAGCTGCCCTGAAACAATGGCTGGGTAGTGAAATGCCCGTGATTCGCGCCATGCCCAATACGCCCTCTATGGTCCAGGCCGGAGCAACCGGTTTATTTACCCAAAGTGATCTAACCACCGAGCAGCGCAGTCTGGTGGATAAGATATTTCAGGCCATTGGCTACAGCTGCTGGGTGAGTCGCGAGGAACTGATCGATGCAGTTATTGCCGTATCAGGCAGCGGCCCAGCCTATTTCTTTTTAGTGCTGGAGGCCATGCAAAACGTCGCTCAGGAGCTGGGGTTGCCTGAGCAGATAGCCGAAGAGCTAAGCCTGCACACTGCTCTGGGAGCCTCCCGCATGGCGATGGAGTCTGGTATCAGCGCGGCGGAACTGAGAGATCAGGTCACCTCCCCCGGCGGCACGACTCAGGCCGCAATACAAAGTTTTCAACAGCATGGGCTGGAAGATATTTTTCGCAGCGCTATGACCAGCGCCGTCGCGCGTGCCCAAGAAATGTCTAAGGATTTCTCCTCATGAACGAAACGGTAATGTTTATTCTCAGGTCAGTCATAGATATCTATGCATGCCTGCTGTTAATTCGCCTGTTACTGCAGCTGGTGCAGGCTAACTTCTTCAATCCCGTATGCCAGACCATATTTAAAGTCTGCGCCCCTGTGGTGGAACCGCTCAGCCGACTACTGCCAACCATAGGCTCATTTAATATTGCCGCGCTGGTGGCTGCAGTTCTGGTTAAATGGTCGTTTTATCTGCTGATGATGGGTTTTGGCGCCGTGGCCATGGGTGAAATTTTTGCCTATCTTGCGGTGGCCGGCTTTGAACTGTTGCGCACTCTAATTGAAATCTATTTCTGGGGTATTTTTATTCTGGTGATCTCCAGCTGGGTAGGTACAACACAGCATCCCACGGTGGCGCTGGTCGCTCAGGTTGTGGACCCCTATATGAGACCATTTAGAAATTTGATTCCGCCCATTGGCATGATCGATATATCACCTATGGCAGCAATCTTCACCCTGATGTTTATTCGCGCCAAGGTACTGCCTATGCTGGGCAGCCTGATACTCCCTTTCCTCAGCTAACTGCTGGCCTGTAAATCCAGTCTCTAAAACAGCCAGTCCCCACAGCATTATTTAAATAGCATTATCCTGCGGCGACTCGCGCCTGCTCGCTTTCTAGGGAGCAGGATCTGGATACTGGTTGTGCACAGCTTCAATTTCTGACCGCAGGTCCTTGGATAGCTCTATTTCGACAGCGTCAATATTTTCTCGCAGCTGATCCATGGTTGTGGCACCAATCAGGCAGCTGGTCACAAAGGGCTGCTGACAGACAAAGGCCAGAGACATTTGCGCTAAGGTCATACCATGCTTGTCGGCAATGGCTTTGTAAGCGAGGGTAGCTGCCTCTGCCTGGGGGCTGCCGTAGCGCGAAAAGCGCTCAAAAAGCTCCAGTCTTGATCCGGCTGGCATCTGACCATCTAAATACTTGCCACTCAGCACACCAAAGGCCATAGGTGAGTAAGCCAGCAGGCCAACCTCTTCGCGAATGGCCATTTCCGCCAGCCCGGTTTCAAATTGACGGCTGAGCAGGTTGTAAACATTTTGAATGCTTACCACCTTGGCCATGCCGCGCTCTGATGCCAGACGCAGGTACTCCATCACCCCCCATGGAGTTTCATTGGACAGGCCCACATGCTTAACCAGGCCCTCATCGACCAACTCGGACAGAGCATCCAGGGTCTCCTCAATGGCAATACCATCTCCCTTGGGATAATGAACATAGCCGCGCATACCAAAATAATTGGTCGCTCGCTCTGGCCAGTGCACCTGATACAGGTCCACATAATCAGTTTGCAAGCGCTCCAGGGAGCCCTCGATAGCCTGGCGAATATGATCGCGGCTGAGCCTTGGCCCACCTCGAATATGCTTCCAGTCCGGCCTGGTATCTGCGCGCCCGGCAACCTTGGTGGCCAGTGTTATTTCCGAGCGCTTACCCGACTGAGATAGCCATTCGCCGATGCAGCGCTCGGTATCTCCGGCGGTCTCAGCCTTGGATGGAACAGGGTACATCTCTGCGGCGTCAAAGAAATTGACCCCTCTGGACAGTGCGTAGTCCATCTGCTCACAGGCCTGCTGCAAATTGTTTTGCTCGCCCCAGGTCATAGTGCCCAGACCAATTACAGGCACATCTATATCTGTGCCGCCTAATTTTCGATATTGCATTCCCCTCTCCTTATTTTTATCGGATCCGCTTCTTCGAGCGATAACCGCTGACCTAACTCTAACTAGTCTAACTGCAAAGCCACAGTCACCGCCAACTGACTATGAACCGCCAGTCAGAAAAAATACCGGCATCAATATGTTGCGTTAACTTCCTGCCGCTCTTAGACTTAATGCATACTTCATTATCCGACCCAATTATGTTGCCCGACCATCCCTCCGATACCTCCATCGGTATAGTCACTCCCCAATCTTTGCATATCGAGCAGCCGCTTAAACTCGCTTGCGGTGTAGTGTTGGAAACCCATGATTTAGTTTATGAGACCTACGGTGAGCTAAATAGCGCAAAGAGCAATGGCATACTGCTATGTCATGCCCTCAGTGGAGACCACCATGCCGCGGGCTTTTATCAGGGCGACAGCAGGCCCGGCTGGTGGGAACATTATGTTGGCCCGGGCAAACCAATAGATACCGACAAATTTTTTGTTGTCAGTGTCAATAATATTGGCAGCTGCTTTGGCAGCACAGGCCCCACGTCTATCAATCCGGACACCGGCAAACCCTGGGGCTCAGACTTTCCCTCGCTGCGGGCGCGGGACTGGGTAGAGTCGCAGAAGCTACTTATGGAGCATCTTGGCATTGAGTGCTGGGCGGCGGTGGTTGGCGGTAGCCTTGGGGGCATGCAGGCTATGCGCTGGTCTCTAGAACATCCGGATAAGCTGCTTAATGCGGTGGTAATAGCATCATCCATGAAGCTAACAGCGCAGAATATTGCCTTTAATGAAATTGCTCGCCGGGCTATCAAGTCCGACCCAGATTTCTGCGATGGCCGCTACCTTGAGCACAATAAAGCACCCCTGAAGGGTCTGGCCCTGGCGCGCATGATTGGTCATGTCACCTATCTGTCAGATGAATTGATGGGGCAGAAGTTTGGTCGTCAACTGCGCATTGGCGACCTGATTGACAGGAACACCGATCCCATAGAGTTTCAGGTGGAGAGCTATCTCAATTATCAGGGTGATAAGTTCTCTGATAGCTTTGATGCCAACTCCTATATTTTAATTACCAAGATGCTCGACTATTTTGATCTTTCTCGAGAATATAACAGCGATCCAGTAGCCGCATTTGCCCATGCCAAATGTAATTTTCTGGTGCTGTCATTTAGCAGCGACTGGCGCTTTGCACCAGAGCGCTCTCGGGAAATCACCGATGCCCTAATGTCGGCCGGTAAATCAGTCTCCTATGTTGAAATCGAGTCCGATAAAGGCCATGACGCCTTTCTGCTGCCCAACGAACGCTACGAGAAGGCGCTGGGTGGCTATTTAAGTCGGGTGGCTAATCGGCTGGGCGCTCCAGCAGGAGATGGCCAATGAACCAAGATTTTGACTTTATCCGCAACTGGATAGCGCCCAATACCAGGGTGCTGGACCTAGGCTGTGGCGATGGCACTTTGCTGCTCAGCCTGCAGCAGCAACATAATATTCTCGGCTATGGATTGGAGGTGGATCCCGAGGCCATCAATCAATGTATTGCCAATGGTGTCAATGTTATAGAACAGGACCTCAACCAAGGCCTGACCAATTTTGCCGACGGTAGCTTTGATACTGTAGTCATGACTCAGGCGTTGCAGGCCATGCGTTTCCCCCATCTGGTATTGGATGAGATGCTTAGAATTGGTCGCGAATGTATTATTACCTTCCCCAACTTCGGCTATTGGCGAACTCGAGCCTACCTTAATTTTTATGGCCGTATGCCAGTGACAAAACAGCTGGCTTATCAGTGGTACGACACCCCCAATATTCACTTTTTTACCTATGCAGATTTCGAAACTCTCTGTGTGGAGCGCAATATTAATATTCTTCATCGCCAATGCATCGCTGAACATTTTCCCAGTACAAAGCTCAAAAGCCTGTGGCCAAATTTATTTACCCAGACCGCCGTCTATCATTTAAGTCGATGACACTGTCGGCGGAATCAACCAGAGGTTATAGCTTATGAAATCACTCATATTTACCACTGTACTGTTGGTCAGCGGCCTCAGCCATGCTGTGGACCAGCAACTTTACAAACAATATGGCGAATACAAGATCTTTTACAGTGCCTTTAATAGTTCGTTTATAGATCCGGATATTGCTGTCGCCAATGATATTGTGCGCGGCAAAGACAAAGGGCTGGTGAATATAGCCGTAGCCAAGATTCCAGGCGTCGCCTTGCCAGCAACCGTGACTGGTAAAGTATCGAACATCATACAGCAGACCCAGACACTGGAATTTGTCGCCGTGCGCGAACAAAACACCGTTTACTACCTAGCGCCGTTTGAGTTCGACAATGAGGATTTCCTGACCTTTAAAATTCGAGTATTGCCGGAGTCAGATGGTCCTCAGAGAGCCTATCCCTATGATTTTAAATTCCAGAAAAAGATGTATGTGGATTAGAATCAGATAGAATTTGGGCCTCTTGACCCTATAACCCGGAGAGCAATATTTTGAGCACTGTTAACAAGCTGGTACTGGCAAGTGCCAATCCGGGCAAAATAAAAGAGCTCCAGCAGATGCTCGACCAACTGGGCATTGAAGTTATTCCGCAAACTGAGCTCAGCATTCCCGATATCGAAGAAACGGGCCTGTGTTTTGTCGAAAACAGTATTCTTAAAGCCCGTAATGCCTCTGCTCTGTCTGGGCTCCCGGCCATTGCCGACGATTCCGGCCTCGAGGTCGACTATTTAAAGGGGGCTCCAGGCATCTACTCGGCGCGCTTCGCCGGAGCAGATGCTACAGATGCCAGCAATAGGCAAAAACTTCTGGATCTGCTCTCTGAGGTGCCAGCCGAACAGCGCACCGCCCGCTATCAAACCGTTGTGGTCTATATGCGCCACGCCAGTGATCCCACGCCAATTATTTGCCAGGGTACCTGGGAGGGCTCTATTGCCATTGATGAAAAAGGTGATGGCGGTTTTGGCTACGACCCTATCTTTAATGTGCCAGAAACTGGATGCCGTGCGGCAGAACTGGATAAAGACAGCAAAAATCGTCTAAGTCACCGCGGCAAGGCCATGGCCAACCTGTTACTTCAACTGCAGAACCAGTAATCCGTGCTACAGCTTCCCCCTCTGTCTCTTTATATTCATATTCCCTGGTGTGTGCGCAAATGCCCCTACTGCGACTTTAACTCCCACCAGATGGGTGAGAGTATTCCAGAGCGGGACTATGTACTCAGGTTAATTGCTGATCTAAAAGCAGATTTACCCTGGGTACAGGGGCGCAAACTGAGCTCAATCTTTTTTGGTGGCGGCACACCCAGCCTGTTTTCCGGGGCTGCCATAGCTGAGATTCTTAATGCCGCGGAACAGCTGATTGGTTTTGAAACTGGTATCGAAATCACTCTCGAAGCCAATCCCGGGACCTTTGAGCAGCAAAAATTTGCCGACTTTCGCAGTGCCGGTGTCAATCGGCTATCC
The DNA here is from genome assembly GCA_002334915.1 of Porticoccaceae bacterium UBA2002. Lineage (GTDB taxonomy): Bacteria > Pseudomonadota > Gammaproteobacteria > Pseudomonadales > Porticoccaceae > HTCC2207. The sequence goes on along the minus strand of DDCQ01000020.1, from coordinate 9,472 downwards.
ATAGGTGTGCAAAGCTTTAACCCTCAGCACCTGGAGCAACTGGGGCGCATCCATGATGGCAGCCAGGCATTAGCCGCCATGGCAACGGCCAGCCGCGCGGGGTTCAGCAATTTTAATATTGACCTGATGCATGGCCTGCCCGAACAGACACCCGAACAAGCCGGCAGCGATATTGCACTGGCCATCAGTCAAGGCGCCCAGCATATTTCCTGGTATCAGCTGACCATTGAGCCCAATACAGAATTTTATTCTCGGCCACCCTCAATCCCCAATGATGATCGTCTGGCCGATATCCAACAGGCGGGAATGCGATTACTGGGAGACAGTGGCTTTGAGCAGTATGAGGTCTCTGCCTTTGCCTTAGATGGTCAAACCTCAGCGCACAACATGAACTACTGGCAGTTTGGCGACTATCTGGGCATAGGTGCCGGGGCCCATGGCAAGATTACATTGCCCCGGCAGGGCTCAGTTATCCGCACCAGTAAAACCCGGCAGCCGGATAAGTATCTGGCGCGCCAGGGCTCATTAATTGCACAGAATAGTGCCATTGCCACAGATGATATGGCGGTGGAGTTTATGATGAATGGGCTGCGCCTCAGAGGCGGCGTGCCTACAGAATATTTTGCTGCACGCACCGGCCTGGAGGCCGCCAGCATTGATAGCCAGGTTTATGCCCTGCAGCGTCAGGGTCTAATGGAGCCAGACTCAGAAAAATACAGCACGACTGCACTGGGCTATCAGTTTTTAAATACAGTTCTGCAGAGTTTTTAACCTCTCGCCCCCGGCCAATAGCTTCTGGCCATCTGATTAATTTGTTAAACTGCCGCTCATCATGACCCAGTCCAACTATCTATCTACAGACCCGCAAGAAATCGCAAGACTATTGCGCTTGGCGACCTATGCATCCATTTCTGTGGCTTCCATATTAATCGTCGCCAAACTGGTGGCCTGGGGACTGTCCGACTCGGTGAGCCTGCTGGCCACCCTGATTGATTCTGTGCTGGATGCTCTGGCATCGTTAATTAATCTGATTGCTGTGCGTCATGCCCTGACGCCTGCAGATAAAGAGCATCGCTTTGGCCATGGTAAGGCTGAGGCTCTGGCGGGGCTTAGCCAGTCCATGTTTATCGCTGGTTCGGCAGGCTTTCTGCTGCTGGAAGCCAGCCGCAGACTTATCAGCCCAATTGCTGTTGAAGCTGTGGGCATCAGTATGCTGGTGATGGTTTTTTCCATTGTTGCAACCCTGCTGCTGCTGGGCTTTCAACGCCATGTAATACGCAAAACCAATTCCACTGCTATCCGGGCCGATGCGCTGCACTATCGCACGGACCTACTGGTCAATGGCAGTGTAATCCTGGCGCTGTGGCTGTCAGTGCAGGGCTGGGCCGGGTTTGATGCGCTGTTTGCCTGCGCTATCGCCATCTATATTCTGTATAGCGCCTGGGAGATTATCACTGTCTCTTACGACCATCTGATGGATCGCGAACTTCCGGACGAACAACGCGAGGAAATCGAAAGGCTGGTAATGCAGCATAAAAGTGCCCGAGGCCTGCATGATCTGCGCTCACGACATTCGGGCACCATAACCTTTGTTCAACTGCATCTGGAGCTGGACGATGACCTGTCGCTATTGGAGGCCCATAAAATTTCTGATGAAGTGGAGGCAAGCCTGTTGGAGGCCTTCCCCGGCTCGGAGATTATTATCCATATAGACCCCCAGTCGGTGGTTGGCCAGGAGGCGGTAGCAGACTTTAGTTAACCGGCTTTTACACAGCCCTAGTGGCTTGTATAGGGTGCTAGCGGCCTAATTTCCAACGATAGTACTTCTCGGCCAAGCGCAGCAAGCGCTGGGGCATATGTTTGCGCTTCCACTCTCCGGCAACATATTTATTGGCCTCACTCAGCGTGGGATAGCTGTGAATCAACCCAAGAATCTTATTTAGACCCAAATTATGTTTCATCGCGGTCACAAATTGGGTAATTAACTCACCTGCCTGTGGCCCCAGCACCGCTGCGCCCAGAATTCGGTCGGTGCCGGCGGCAGTCAGCACCTTAACCATGCCTTTAGCATCACCATCTACAATGGCCCGATCCAGATCTGCTAGATCGTAGACCGTAACCTCCACATCTAAGCCCTGGGCTGCAGCTTCCAATTCATTGAGACCCACCCGGGCCAGCTGGGGATCGGTAAAAATAACCTGGGGCATAACCCGATAATCAGCGGCAAACTTCTTAAACTGGCCGAACAGTGCGTTAACCCCGGCAAACCAGGCCTGATGGCCAGCAGCATGGGTGAGCTGATAGGGCCCGGCCACATCACCACAGGCAAAAATAGTTGGGCAACTGGTGCGCAGATAACGGTCAACGCTGACCGTAGCGTCTTTATTCAACTCAACCCCCAGCTCCTGCAAACCAAAGCCTGAGGTATTGGCCCGGCGGCCCACAGCGACCAGAATATGATCGAATTCCACGGTGATATTATTGTTGGCTGTGCCACTGAGCACAGCGCTGCGCTCTGCCCCTTCAGAGGTTACCGACACTAATTTGTGGCTGGTCATTATCTGTACGCCTTCCCCGCTAAGGCTGTCGCTGACACCTGCGGCCAGATCTTCATCCTCACTCGGCAACAGCTGTGACATGGCCTCCACCAATATGACCTGAGAGCCCAAACGCTGAAAAGCTTGAGCCATTTCACAGCCAATGGCGCCGCCGCCCATTATCAGCAGCCTCTGCGGCAATATTTGTAACTGCCACAGATTTTCCGATGTCAGTGGTCCAATATCTGCCAAACCAGGGATTGGCGGAATAATCGGGCTGGCACCGGTAGCCAGAATGATTTTTTCTGCACTTATCATGCGGCCATCAATCTCTACTTCCCAGGGGCTGACAAACCGTGCCTCGCCCGCAATGCAGTCCACACCCAGATCAGTAAAGCGCTCAACAGAATCGTGGGGCTGGATCTCTTTGATCACCTGATGAACCCTGCCCATAACAGCGGCAAAGTCTACCCTGGCAGTGCCGCCATCAACCCCAAACTCTCGGGCGCGCTCAATCTCGACCACAGACTTAGCCGCCCTGATCAGCGCCTTGCTGGGAACACAGCCTGTATTCAGACAGTCACCCCCCATCGCCGCCTTCTCGACCAGCATAACCTTGGCTTTGACCGTTGCTGCAATGTAAGCACTTACCAACCCTGCGCTGCCGGCGCCTATTACAAGAAGGTTGGCATCAAAGCGTTTAGGTCGGCGGTACCCCGCCAGGGCCGCTCTGCGCTTTGCCAATGCCACTAACTGTCGACCAAGCCAGGGAAACAGGGCTAGAAGTGTAAAAGACAGGATGAGCTGCGGCGTTAAAATGCCAGCGGCGGAGAACTCTTCCACCGCGCCCAGGCTGACCCCGGCGTTAATAAAGACTATGGTACCTGCAAGCATGCCCAGTTGGCTGACCCAGTAAAATGTACTGGCCCGAATTGGCGTCAACCCCATGGCTAGATTAATTGCCCAAAATGGGAATATGGGGATCAGCCTCAGACTAAACAGGTAAAACCCGCCGTCTTCTTCCATACCCTGATTAATTGCCCTCAGGTAGCGGGCGAATTTGCGCTGCACCCAGCCCTTTAAAATAAACCGCGATGCCAAAAAAGCCAGGGTTGCACCAATGCTACTGGCAAAAGACACTATGACAATGCCCACCCAGAGACCAAAAATCATGCCTCCAATGATGGTCAGCAGCGCCGCACCTGGGAGGGACAGCCCTGTCACCAGGATATAAATGAGGAAATACACCAGCGCCGTCAGCTGCGGCTGCTGGGCATAGAGATCGCGAAAAAATCCCAGCGACAGGTACTGCTGGCCGTCAAATACGAGAAAGGCCGAGGCCGCCAGACAGATAACAACAATTAACAGATATTTCGAAATCGCCATGACTCCCCTAGTTTTACTTATTATGGACTTAGGACAGCAGGCCTAAGTGTGCCACCTATTTAAGCTATCTGGTTGGTCTATGCTAGTGGCCTTAATAGTCTAAATCTTTCAATACGATTGAGTATATCGTTTGTTGCCGCCATAAATCTGATGCTATTATGCCCAAAAAAGAATCTCGCTAAACTAAAATCTAATTACTGGAGCACTATCCCCATGAGCGACAACATTGTCCATGTCACTGACGCAAGCTTTGAAACCGATGTACTGCAATCCGATGTTCCAGCCCTGGTGGATTTTTGGGCTGAATGGTGTGGCCCCTGCAAAATGATTGCGCCTATCCTCGACGAGATTGCCACCGAGTATGCTGGCAAAATCAAGATTTGTAAGGTGGATGTGGACAGCAACCCGGAAGCAGCAGCTAAATTTAATGTGCGTGGCATTCCTACGCTGTTGATTCTCAAAAATGGGGTAGTCGAGGCCACTAAAGTGGGAGCTCTTTCAAAGGGTCAACTGATGGAATTTGTTGATTCTCAAGTTTAAGATTCTCTGTGGCCCTGTTGTCAGGGCCACAAAAATTTTCTTGCGCTTTGCGCAACCATCGCTATACTACATTTATATCTGTCAAATTTGCTTCCTCTGACGCCCAACCCTGATCTTTTTTTTGCGCCAAATGCGGCTTTAACAGCACCCAACCAATTTCAAGACTTCCGTAGTCACTAAATCCTCTCAATCCTATAGCAATGTAAAACCATCCTATGAATCTATCCGAATTAAAACAAAAGCCAATCGACGAACTATTGGAAATGACCGCCTCTGCTGGTCTCGACAATCTGGCTCGTTCAAGAAAACAAGATATTATCTTTGCCCTGCTCAAGAAGCATGCCAAAAGCGGCGAAGATATTTACGGTGACGGCGTATTAGAAATACTGCCAGATGGCTTCGGCTTTCTCCGTTCCGCTGGAGCCTCTTATCTCGCAGGCCCTGACGATATTTATGTATCACCCAGCCAGATCAGACGATTTAATCTGCGCACCGGTGACGGCATTGCCGGCAAAATAAGGCCGCCAAAAGATGGCGAGCGCTATTTTGCCATGCTCAAAGTTGACGAGATCAACTACGATGCACCAGAAAATGCCCGCAATAAAATCCTCTTTGAAAATCTGACTCCATTATTTCCCGACCAGCCACTGCGCTTGGAATCGGGCAATGGTTCAACCGAAGATTTAACCGGTCGTATTATTGATTTGGTATCGCCAATTGGTAAAGGCCAGCGCGGCCTGATTGTCGCTCCTCCAAAAGCTGGTAAAACCATTATGATGCAGAATATCGCTCAGTCGATTATTCGCAATAACCCCGAGTGCCATATCATCGTGCTACTGATCGATGAGCGCCCGGAAGAAGTGACAGAGATGCAGCGCACTGTGCGCGGCGAAGTGATTGCCTCAACATTTGATGAGCCACCTAATCGCCATGTTCAGGTTGCAGAGATGGTGATCGAAAAAGCCAAGCGCCTGGTAGAACACAAAAAAGATGTGGTTATTCTGCTCGACTCCATTACCCGTTTGGCCCGTGCCTACAACACCGTTATCCCATCCTCCGGTAAAGTACTGACCGGTGGTGTCGACGCTCACGCATTGGAAAAACCCAAACGCTTCTTTGGTGCTGCGCGAAATATCGAGCATGGTGGCAGCCTGAGTATTATTGCTACAGCACTGGTTGAAACCGGTTCTAAAATGGACGAAGTGATCTACGAAGAATTTAAAGGCACAGGTAATATGGAGCTTATTCTCGATCGCAAGATCGCAGAAAAGCGTGTTTACCCTGCAATCAATGTTCGTCGCTCAGGCACTCGCCGTGAAGATCTGCTGATGGATGAGTCCGAGTTGCAGCGAGTGTGGATTCTGCGCAAGCTACTCCATGATATGGAAGACCTTGGTGCCGCAGAGTTTTTGGTTGAAAAGCTTAAAGGCTTCAAAAACAATGCAGAATTCTTTGGCGCAATGAAACGCAAATAGTGCGCCAACGTTAGTGCGTGCTGCGTAACATAGTCCACACGCAGTGACCCAGGCTAAAGCCCTATGAAATATTCTGACCTCCGCGAATTTATAGCTTTCCTCGAACAACGGGGAGAGCTTGTTCGTATATCCCAGGAAGTCGATCCCAATCTGGAAATGACCGAGATCAGCGACCGCACATTGCGCGCCAAAGGTCCCGCTCTACTATTTGAAAACCCCAAAGGCTACAACACTCCGGTGCTGTGCAATCTATTTGGCACCCCCGAGCGCGTTGCCATGGGCATGGGCCAGGAGAGCGTTACAGCACTGCGCGATGTAGGTACCTTGCTAGCATTTCTCAAAGAACCAGAGCCCCCCAAAGGCCTGCGCGATCTGTGGGAAAAACGCCATGACTTTAAACAGGTGCTCAATATGCCTGTTAAAGAAATCAAAAATGCCCCCTGCCAGGAAACTGTGCTGGAGGGCGATCAGGTGGATCTGGACAAATTACCCATCCAAACCTGCTGGCCCGGCGATGTAGGCCCATTGGTCACATGGGCGCTGGCCATTACCCGCGGCCCAGAAAAAGAGCGCCAAAATCTTGGCATCTACCGGATGCAGAAGATCGCCAAAAATAAATTAATTATGCGCTGGCTCGCCCATCGCGGCGGTGCACTGGACTATCGCGACTTCCAGAAAAAATATCCCGGCAAACCCTACCCGGTTGCCATTGCCCTGGGAGCAGACCCAGCCACCACGCTGGGCGCCGTAACCCCAGTGCCAGACACATTATCTGAATATGCCTTTGCCGGTCTGTTAAGAGGCGAAAAGACTCAGGTTGTAAAGTGCATAGGCAGTGACCTGCAGGTTCCCGCCAGTGCCGAATATATTCTCGAGGGATTTTTGCATCCAGGCGAAGAGGCCGAAGAAGGCCCCTTTGGCGATCACACCGGTTACTACAATGAAGTAGAGACCTTCCCGGTGTTTACAATCGATCGTATTACCCACCGCAAAGATCCGATTTATCACAGTACCTATACAGGCCGTCCACCGGATGAGCCTGCTATTTTGGGTGTGGCACTAAACGAAGTCTTTGTGCCCATACTGCAAAAACAGTTTCCAGAAATTGTCGATTTCTATCTACCACCGGAAGGCTGCTCCTACCGCATGGCCGTGGTCAGTATGAAGAAACAGTATCCGGGTCATGCTAAGCGGGTAATGTTGGGGGTCTGGTCATTTCTGCGCCAGTTTATGTATACCAAGTTTGTAATCGTCACCGACGACGATGTGGATGTGCGCAACTGGGAAGATGTGATCTGGGCCATGACCACCAGAATGGATCCCACTCGGGATACAGTGCTGATTGACAACACCCCCATCGACTATCTCGACTTTGCCTCACCGGTCTCTGGTCTGGGTTCAAAGATGGGCCTGGATGCAACCAATAAAATGCCCGGCGAAACCGACCGCGAATGGGGTGAACCCATTGAGATGGATGATGCGGTTAAGGCGCGTATTGATGCGCTCTGGGATGAGTTGGGGATTGATCTGGCGTAGTTTTAGTACTAATTTGCCGCAGGTTTTGCACCGATTCTAAATCAAGTTCCAAGCATTGAATTCACGTTTTTTATAACCTATAACTGAGGGGTCTCAGTATTAATCAGATCACAAATTATTTAGGTTTAGCTCGTGAAATGTTCGGTTTTTATCGCTACTAGCGCTGATGGTTATATTGCAACCAATGACGGAGATATCGACTGGCTGCAACAGCCTGTAAATCTTCAAACCGATAAGAAAGATAAATTAGATATGGGGTTTAGTAGCTATATCAATTCTGTCGACTGTATGATTATGGGCAGAAATTCTATGGAGAAAATAGCCAGCTTCAATCTTAATGAAGAGCAATGGTTTTATGGTGATCTTGAAATATTTGCGCTCAGCAACAGCTTGAATGAAGTCCCTGACAATTTGCGGGGCAAAGTTAAAATCCACCAAGGCGACATCCCCTCACTGTTATCAACATTAGAAGCAAGAGGGTTTCAGCACGCCTATATCGATGGCGGTAAAACGATTACGTCGTTCCTTAACCTAGGGCTAATCAACGAAATGACGATTACCCTAGTGCCAATTATACTGGGAGAGGGAATACGCTTATTTGGCAAAACCAACCAATATATTAGGTTGGTAAAGTCCCAGGCTGAGGCTTATACAAACGACTTTATTCAAGTTAAATATAATATTGAGTGAGGGAAATTCTGTGATTAACTACCGCCTGGCCATAAAATCTGAGCTGACCGAGCTAAAAACCTTTCTGTTTGATCATGGCCAAAATCCATGGAATTATCTGCCAGTGACTGGCGTTGACCATGAGTTTAATCTGGTCAGCCAAGAAAAAGCCTCGATATTACTGGCGATTGACGGCGAACAGATGGCAGGTTTTGCAATCTTTTATCACCCTGAAGTACTGCCCAATCAGTATTTACAATACAGCAACCAGCAGTTAGCAATCTATATTGCAGAAGTCGTAATCCATAGACAACTTGCTGGCCAGGGTATAGGCCATAAGCTGCTATCGCTAATTATTGAGCAGGCACCAGACTTTGGTGCCTCGCTCCTGCTAATCGACCGCCACGAGGAAAACCTGGCTTCAGCTGGTATGATGCGCAAGGCGGGATTTGCTGAATTGCGTACCTTTGTGGATTTGGAGAGACGGGATTATGGTAGTCGCAAAACTACGGTGATGGCTTATCAACTAAGCTAAATTTTTGCCCTGCTGCTATGATTGACCGATAAAATAATTATTAACAGTGGCCAGGGGAAATCATTATGGAACAGTCCGATAGCGCTCCAGCGGTCAAAAGCCAATTTGATCTATTTTCTCAGCGGCGGTTTTTACCGTTTTTTGTTACCCAGTTTCTCGGCGCGCTGAATGACAACCTGTTTAAGAATGCATTGCTGGTTATTGTTGTCAGCAGTGCCGTGGCGGGCTCTGACAGCAATACTAACTTTATTACCAATCTGGCGGCTGGGCTGTTTATTCTGCCCTATTTTCTCTTTTCTACCACGGCCGGGCAGCTGGCGGATCGCTACGACAAGGCCATGCTGATCAGGCGCATCAAGTTTGCCGAAATTGTGCTGATGCTGTTGGGTTGCTTTGCGCTGTGGCTGGGCGATGTTGCCTGGATGCTGGCCATTCTATTCGCGCTTGGGGTGCAGTCGGCTTTTTTTGGGCCGATTAAATATTCCATTATGCCCCAGCATCTGGGTAGCAATGAACTGCTGGCCGGTAATGCTCAGGTGGGTATGGGTACCTTTACTTCTATTCTGCTGGGTACCTTAATTGGTGGCTGGCTGGTAACCGCTGATCAGGGGCCGATCTATGTGGGTTCCTTGGCTGTTGGATTTGCGATTATTGGCTGGTTAAGTAGTCGTCAGATTCCTGATGCACCGTCGCTCTCGACTGAGGGCGAAAATAAAGTGGGATTTAACCCTTTTCCGGTGACCGCCCAGAATTACCGGTTAGCGCGCGAGAACCCGCTGGTGTTTCACTGTATT
>DDCQ01000091.1 GCA_002334915.1 Porticoccaceae bacterium UBA2002 | reverse complement strand
GCATCATACAGCGACACATCTTGCTCAGTTTTGCGAGATCCCGGAGATCCGTCATCTAGAGCCGCCATAGTCATATCGCCGCTTTTAGCTGCTGCTTTTGCCACTGCGGCTTCAGCTTCCATATTGGCAACATAGGTGCCGATGGTTGGCTTGACCACAAAGTACAGCAGAGCGATAAATAACAACACCGCAGCCAGGGTTTTTATCATGCTAATGACCTGGGGGTTTTCATACCAGTTGATCGTAATCGTCTGCAGAGGTGGCGCTGGCTCAAACCTGGTTGAGACTATGGTGACCACATCGCCGCGAGCGGCGTTAAATCCAACTACGCCTTTGACCAGATCGGTAAAGCGCTCTAATTCCTGCTCAGAATAAGCCCCTGCAACACCTGCCTCTTGATCAGCTTCAGGGGTGTTAAGCACAACAGCAACCGAGAGTCTCTCCAGCTTGCCGCCCTGTCGCTTGACGTGGCGAACTGCCCGGTCCATCTCATAATTGCGAGTTGTCTGGCTACTCAGAGTGTCGAGGCCAGCACCTCCTATACCTTCCTGAGAGATAAGCTGTCCGTCGATAACGGCTGTTGCATCCAGAGGCGCTGCATTAGATGTAGCGCCGGGAATGCCGCCAGAGCCCGATGCCGCACTTTTCTCTTCTATCAAAATTTCCGAGCGGGCGCGCAGGCCATTATTGTTACCATCATATTCTTCATAGGTAGATTCAATCTCAGTGAAGTCGATAAGCACATCGACCTCAGAGCGCACATTGCCCGCTCCCACAACCTGGGATAAAAAGGAATCGATACGATTGCGGTAGGAATCTTCCATACGCTGTTTGTGAGCGATCTGTTCAACATTATGACTCGATGACGCCAGCTGGTTGCTGTCTGTCAATAATTTACCGCGCTGATCCACAACTGCCACGTCGTCGGCCGACAGATAGGGAACACTGGAGGCAATCATATGAACTATCGCCTGTACCTGTGAGGCCGAGACAACTCGCCCTGGATAAGGAGTAACTACCGCAGAGGCTTTTGCCGGAGTGCGATTGCGCACAAACACGCTCTGCTTGGGCGATGCCAGATGGACGCGAGCGGACTGAATGCTGGCTATTTGGCTGATGCTGCGGGCAAGTTCGCTTTCCATTGCCGATACATAGCGTACCTGCTCCATAAACTGGCTGGTGGTCATGGAAGAATCATCGCTCAACGACGCAATACCACCCACGGTGCCACTCTGAGGCAGACCTTTGGAGGCTAAAAGAATACGTGCCTCATGAAAACGAGAGTCGGGAACCTTTAGCTGCCCGGTCTTTGAATCAATAGAGGCACTGAAATCTGCGGCTACCAGAGCCTCAAAAGCGGCCTGTCTGTCGGCGTCCGAGAGCCCTGGATACAGGGTTCTATAGGGCGGCTGCTGTACCCAGGAATAGGCAATAATAAAAACCGCCAGGGTAAGCAGAGCCATTATTGCCGGCATCGATTTTTTTACTGCGGGCTGAGACATAACACCCTGCATACCCGCCATAGACAGGCCGGGTGAATCAGATGCGGCTGCGCGAGAGGCGCTTGCCTGTTCTGCCGAAGCTGCATTATTGGGAGTTTGAGCTCTGCCAGCCTGAGCTGGTGCGATATTCATATCCGCTGGATTTGCGACTGTAGTTGCCATAGCTATTATCTCTGTTCAGTGCTTACACTGGCATGTTCATGATTTCTTCGTAGGCTTTGAGCACTTTGTTTCTTATCTGCAAAGTGGCTTCAAAGGCCAGCGACGATTTTTGAATTTGCATAACCACATCCGTTAAGGGGATGTCGTCGCCCCGCTCATAGGCGGTGCGCATGGCTTTTGAGGTTTGCTGTGTGGCGTTGACTTCTTGCAACGCGCCTTTAATCGAATCGGCAAACCCTGAAACGCCCGTTGGCTCTGTACTTAGACCCGAGTTCGGCGAGATATTAACTCCCTCAGAAGCCTGGGCCTGATACTGTCGAATTTGACTGAGCACCGATTCGACGTTTGCTGCATTTGTTGGATTAATCATTTTTTATACCCCTAGCGCGCATAGGCTCTGGTGACAGGCATACCCTGTTCACGCAGACGCTGTAATTTATGGCGCAGTGTTCTCGGGCTGATGCCAAGCTTTTCAGCAGCCTGGTCGCGGCTGCGAGATGCCTGCAGGGCCTCGGAGATAGTTTTATATTCGCTGCTTTTAAGCGCATCACTCAGTTGATCAACAGATTTGTGAACTGAGGTTTCGCGAGGTGCGGCATCCGAGTAAAAAGGCTGAGCTGCCAGAGTATTTCCATTTGCCAGAGATCGGGCAAGGCCCTGATCAGAGCCGTCCATGGTAGGTATATCGTCAAAGATCAGATGCTCTGTGTCGATTGGGCCCTGCTGGGCCAGTACCATTGCGCGAATAATCACATTTTGCAGTTCACGCACATTGCCGGGCCAGGGATAGGCAACAAGGCTTTGCTCGGCGGCCAGGGTAATTGTCATGGCCAGATTAGGACCAGCCTGCTGGGAAATAAACTGTTTTACCAGCGGAATAATATCGCCGGTGCGCTCGCGCAGGGGCGGAATACTCAATTTGAAAGCACTGAGGCGGAAATATAAATCTTCGCGGAAGGTGCGCTCAACAATAGCATCTTTTAAATTGCGGTTGGTCGCTGCAATGACTCGAATATCCAGCTCGATCATCTTCTGGCCACCAAGACGCATAAATTTGCGCTCTTGCAGTATGCGCAGAAACTTTGCCTGAAGATGGAATGACATCTCGCCAATCTCATCCAGGAATATTGTGCCACCCTGTGCCTGCTCGAACAGTCCCGGCTGCACCTTGGTGGCACCGGTGAATGAGCCTTTGTCGTGGCCAAACAGCATATCTTCAACCAGATTTTCTGGCATGGCTGCACAGTTAAAAGCAATAAAGGGGCCCCCATGACGAGGGGAGGCGTCATGTAATATGCGGGCCAAAACTTCTTTTCCGGAACCTGTGGGTCCTGCAAGCAGGACTGTGACATCCACGCTGGCTACACGCTCAGCCAGAGCAAGCAGGTTGCGGCTGACAGGGTCGGCAAAAACATAGGCAGACTTGCTGCTCTTGGGTTTGATCTCGGCGGCGTCAAAAATCTGACGCCATTCAACTGGCTCAAGCTTGTGATCAGGGACTGCGGTCAATGCGCCCTGTCTCATTGTCTTAATCACCAAATCAAAATTATCTGCGGGGACTCGAGCAATCACCGGAACCGATAGCTTGCAGGCGGTTAATTTTGCCAGCAACTCGTTCAGCGCTGAGCTTTTGCCCACCACATTAACCACAACAACATCCGCAGACATAAATTCATGTTCTGAAA
>DDCQ01000010.1 GCA_002334915.1 Porticoccaceae bacterium UBA2002 | reverse complement strand
CTTTTCGCCCAAAATAGCTTGCCGCGACCATCACTGATGACCATGGCGACATTTGCACGAAATCCATCCTTATCAACCACTTACAGTATTCCTTCTTTATTATTTGGCAGCGACCTATTGTTCCACAGACTTGGGGGGTCAGCAATTTTCTCTTGAGACCATCTTACATCATCGCTATCCTGCATCTGCGTTTATTTAACCCTCCCCCACCGATGAGAACAGTCCTATGGCCCTGGCCATCTTTGATTTAGACAACACATTGATTGCTGGCGACAGCGACCACGGCTGGGGCGAGTTTTTGGTAGCCAAAAAAAAGGTTGATGTTGATCACTACCGCGCCATGAACGATCGCTTTTATGCTGATTATGAAGCGGGATGCATGGACATTCAGGCCTATCTGGATTTTTCACTGGCGCCACTGGCGCAAATTCCCAGCACCGAGCTCGAGCAATTGCACAGAGAATTTATGCAAACTGTGATTGCGCCTATGCGCCTGGAAAGAGCCGATGATCTGATTCAGCAGCACAGGGACGCCGGTGATCGCCTGCTGGTCATTACCTCGACCAACCGCTTTATTGTCGAACCCATCTGTCAGTCTCTGGGCATTGATGAACTATTGGCCACCGATTTAGAAATGATTGACGGGCGCTATACGGGCAAGATTGTCGGCACCCCCACTTATCGAGAGGGCAAGGTAGAGCGCTTTAATCAATGGTTGGCGGAAAATAACGAGCAATCGGAGGGCAGCTACTTCTACTCAGACTCTATCAATGACCTGCCACTGCTGCTGCAGGTAACTCATCCAGTGGCTGTAGACCCGGATGCACCGCTGCGTGACGCCGCCGCAACCAGAGGCTGGGATATTATTTCTCTGCGATAGCAAAAGAGTGCCAATAAACCCGAGCCAATAAAAAAGCCCCGGCAGCGTGCGGGGCTTTTTACCTGGGCTGCCGCAGTCTATGACTCGTCGATAGCCGCCTGATAGGCATCTGCATCCATCATATCTTCGACCTCTTCGGCACCAGAAACCCTGACCCGGAACAACCAACCATCGGCATAGGGGCTGCCATTGACCGTCTCGGGCTCATCTTCGAGCACCGGGTTAATCTCGACCACCTCTCCAGTCACTGGCGAATAAATATCTGAGGCCGCCTTCACCGACTCAACAACTGCCACTTCAGCACCAGCATCCACAGATGCGCCAGCTTCTGGGAGTTCAATATAGACAATGTCGCCCAGCGCTTCCTGAGCATGATCGGTAATACCGACTACCACAGTGCCATCGCTGTCCAGTCTCGCCCATTCATGGCTGCTGGCATACTTTAGTTCGGTTGGAAGATCACTCATCGATTGCTCCTTAACTCAGCTTCTCGTTCCCATAGACAGGAGGTTAAAACCAGCCCCCGTTGAATGGCGGTCATTTTACTGATGATTAGGTAAAAAGTTAAAGTAATTTTCGCCAACTGATGAACAATCAGGCCAAATCTGTAAAATACCCATCCTCTAAATTCCAGCAATCTTTTTTTGAGGACATTATGCGATACGGATCATACGCAGTTATTTTTCTAACCCTGATTTCAACCAGCCTTTCCGCCGACCAACTGATTCTCAAAAACGGCGACATAATCAGGGGTAGCCTTATTGAACAGACTTCTGATCAGCTTAGTTGGGCCTCGGAAAATTTTGGCCCACTGACCATAGCTGTAGACAAAGTCTCCACAGTCAATGGCCTCACGCCCGCTGCCAGTTTGGACTCTCTGGGCAGGCCTGTTTTTGGCTCTACCTACAACGGCACTCTCAGTGCAACAGGCGCCTATGCCAGTGGTAACGAAGAGCGCGAAGACTGGGATATTGAGGGCTCGGTACAGTGGCGCGAAGGAGATTTCCGCCATCACAGTGGCATCAACTACGAGAGCCACAGATTGGATAATATTCCCGCCAAAGAGGAGTATCGCCTCGACTATGGGGTTGACTGGTTCTTTCGCGAACAGTGGTTTTGGAATAATGGCCTGGTCTGGGGCGCCAACGATAACCGTGCCATAGATCAGTACTATGCTGTGGGCAGCGCCATAGGTCGACAGTTTTGGGACACAGAGAAAACTGCACTATCCGCCGAAACCGGTCTGCTGTGGATCAATGAGGAATATCAGGACGGCACTGACGACGGTCGTCTTACCTGGAGCTGGGCTGCCGACTACCGGCGAATGATCACCCCGAGTCTAGAGCTATTTCACAGCCATAGTCTGAGAGCCTCAATTTCTGATCTGGATGACTCGGAAATCAGAGCAGACCTGGGGCTCAAGGCCCCGCTGATCAGAGATATTTTTACCGAGTTAAAGCTTGAGTGGATCTACGACAATCAACCTGTTGAGGGCACAGAACCCAGCGATAGCCAGCTAACCATAGGCGTCAGTTACAGCTGGTAATTCCTAGGGAATAACCTGCAGCGGCGGTTCATTGAGGGCCGCCAGCTGTTCCCGCAGTATCAGAATATGCTCACTCCAGTAGCGCGGGGAGTCAAACCAGGAAAAGGCTCGGGGAAAAGCCGGGTCTGACCAGCGCCGGGCAATCCAGGCACTGTGGTGCATAATGCGCAATGTTCTCAACACCTCAATAAGCCGCAGTTCGCGGTAGTCGAAGTCGTAGAACTCACTGTAGCCTTCAATCAGTTCCGCCATCTGTAAGGTTTGCTCCTGGCGATCGCCAGACAGCAGCATCCACAGATCCTGCACCGCTGGCGCCATACGTGCATCGTCAAAATCCACAAAATGGGGATTATCATCGCGCCACAGAATATTGCCTGAATGGCAGTCTCCATGGACACGGATACTATTGATCGGCCCAAAATCAGCAAGAATCTCATCGATTCTTTTGAGTAGATCCACCGCCAGAGAATCATAGGCCGGGCTGAGCTCGGCGGGCATAAATTCTGAGCTAATTAGCTGGTATGAGCGGCGACCAAATGACTCCACATCCAGACTGGGACGATGCTCAAAGGGGCGGGTAGCACCAATGGCATGAAAGCGCCCCAGCAAACGGCCTAGAATAAATAAGTTATCCAGATTATCTAATTCAGGTGCATGGCCACCTTTGCGCGGATACAGAGCAAAACTAAAATCAGCATAGTGATTAATGGTCTTACCCTCGGCATTCATCCAGGGGCAGACCACCGGTAGCTCCTGATTTTGCAGATCAAAACAGAAATCATGCTCTTCCTGAATCTGCTGATCTGTCCAGCGTTCGGGACGGTAGAATTTGGCAATCATTGGCACCTGATCTTCAATACCGATCTGGTAGACCCGGTTTTCATAGCTATTTAAGACGATAAACCGGCCATCAGAGACAAATCCCTGAGCCTCCACCGCATCAATAAGCAGATCCGGCGTTAAAATGTCGAACGGGTGGTTACTGTTTTCTGTCATGGGAAGCCTGCTGCAACCTCTAGTCGAGGCTTGGTTTGGAGCGCATGGTTTTCTTTTTACCCTGCTGGGTTTTTTTATCCATACGTCTCAACTGAGATCCGCGGGTCGGTTTGGTCGGCCTGCGTACTTTTGGATTATGGGTTACCGTCTGCAACAGAGCTTGCAGGCGCTGCAGCGCCTCGGCTCGATTTTTATCCTGACTGCGATAGCGCTGCGCCTTAATCACCACCACGCCCTCTTTGGTAATACGGTGATCAGACAACTTTAGCAGGCGCTGCTGATAGATCTCTGGCAGCGAGGAGCCGCGAATATCAAAGCGCAGATGAATCGCCGATGACACCTTGTTGACATTCTGCCCTCCAGGCCCCTGAGAGCGCACCGCAGAAAACTCGATCTCGCTATCAGCAATGGAAATATTGCTGGTGATAAACAGCATCAGATCTCGGCCTCGGCCGCCTCTACAAAGGCAAACCGCGGCACCTGCTCAGCCCCGACCTCAACCATCTGGGTAAACATGCTGAGGGGGCGAACCCAGAGACTGTGATCACCGTAGAGCGTTCTGTACACCACATGGGCCTCCTCTGTCTCACTGTGGCGGGCGACGCCCAGCACCTGATACAGGTTGCCTTTGTAATGTTTATAAATTCCATTGTCGAGGCTCATAGTATTTCCTTAACTAGCAGCACAGATCTGGGTCTGGCTTTGAATCAGATCAGACAGAGATAGGACCAATTGGTCGCCAACAGCCAGGGGGCCAACACCCGCAGGCGTGCCAGTTAATACCATATCGCCGGGCAGCAGGGTAAAAAACTGGCTGATATAAACTAATAATGGCAGTACAGGGGTCAGCATATCGGCGCTGTTGCCATCCTGACGCAGCTGTTGATTCTGGTACAACTGAATCTGCTGGTTCTGCAGGTCGCCAACTCTGTCGATAGCCGCAAAATCAGAGACCGGACAGGCGCCGTCGAAGGCCTTGGCCTTTTCCCAGGGCAGGCTTTTATCTTTAAGCTGCTGCTGCACATCGCGAAGGGTCAGATCCAGTGCTATGCCTACCCCGGCAATGGCACCCTGAGCCTGCTGCTCGTCACAACCAGCTGCAAGCTCCTCACAAATCAGGATACTCATCTCTGTTTCAAAATGGCACTGTCCCAGATGAGCTGGAATCGCTACCGGGTCGGCAAGACTGGCAATAGAGGTATTGGGCTTAATAAACAGCACCGGCTCTGACGGCACCGGATTATTAAGCTCTCGGGCGTGGGCGGCATAATTGCGGCCCACACAGACTACCTTGCCAATGGGCAGATCAACCTCAGCGCCATCAATTCTGTGACGGTAGTCCAATAGTCCTCTCCTCTAGCGGTGCGCTTTCCTGCAAAAAGCCCAGCTGTAGCTGACTGTGGCTTTAAAAAATAATTGGCTTGCTGTCATTTAAATACAGCAGGCCTTTAATAATGCGGTAGAGGAGCCAGACGGTGACAATGCCGCCAGCCAACCAGCCCAGCAACACCAGCCAAAATAATGCCGCCACAAACGACCACAGCAAACCATACCAAAAGGTATTGAGCTGCCAGCGAAAATGACTCTCCAGCCAGGTGCCACGCACCTCTGACATTTTTATGTAGTTAACCAGCAGAGCCGCCAACCAAGTCAAACCGCCGGTGACAAAGCCAAAGCCCTGCAACACATAGACCAGCAGCGCCAGATTTCTGTGCTGGGCCTCAGTAGACTCCTCTGGTGTCCCATTGGTCTCAGCGATATTTTCACTCATAACAATCTCCTGCCAAATATTGACGCTTCTTGGATGCACAACTAATCAAACAGTTTCCCTGGATTAAGGATAGCATTGGGATCAAAGACCTTCTTGACCTGCTTCATTAGTTCCAGCTCAAGGGGTGATCGACTGTAGTGCAAATAATCTTTCTTCAGCAGCCCCACCCCGTGCTCTGCACTTACACTGCCTTCATACTTGGCCAGCAACTGGCCAATTTCACTGCTCACTGGAACGCACCGAGCCACAAAGTCCTGGGCGGATAAATGCTCGGGCTTAAGGATATTGAGGTGCAAATTGCCATCGCCAATATGGCCATACCATACCAGTTCAAAATCAGGGTAGCGACTGGCCACCAGTTCATCGACCTCGCGCAGAAAATCAGGCATACGCGACACCAGCACCGAGATATCATTTTTGTAAGGCTGCCAGTGCCACAGGGTCTCCGAGATATCCTCGCGCAGTTTCCATAGAGATTCAGCCTGAGCCATGCTCTGACTCAAGACGCCATCCAGCACCCAGCCCTGTTCAACGGTCTCTTCAAATAGCTCCATAGCCTTATCCATCACCGACTCGGTGCTGGTCTCAAATTCCAGCAGCGCGTAGAAAGGGGTCTCTGTATCAAAGGGTTTGGAGTGACCCATATGGGCTGTCACCTTGTCGAGGGCTGCCTGGCTGAAAAATTCGAAGGCATTGAGATCAATCTGGGTACTGAAAGTGCGCAACACATCCAGAATAGCCGGAAAATTATTAACCCCCAGCACCAGTACACTGGGATCTATGGGCGGCCTGGTCAGCTGGATGGTCGCCTCGCAGATCAGACCCAGGGTGCCCTCAGAACCAATAAACAGGTGGCGGAAATCGTAGCCGGTATTGTTTTTAACCAGACCTCGGTTCAGCTCAAGAATCTCGCCGGCGCCATTGACCACCTTTAGCCCCATAACCCAGTCGCGAGTCATACCGTAGCGAATCACATTGATACCGCCAGCATTGGTGGCGATATTACCGCCGATCTGGCTGGAGCCAGTGGAGGCAAAATCCACTGGATAGAACAGGCCCTGTTGCGTCGCAAAGTCCTGAAGATTTGCGGTAATCACCCCGGCACCCAGTTTCACCGTACGATCCAGAGCATTAAAGTCCAGTATCTCATTGAGCCGATCCATAGCCACCACAATCTCGCCATCTTTGGCCACAGCGCCACCACTGAGACCAGTTCTGCCACCAGAGGGCACAATGGCCAGATTAAGCTCATTGGCCAGTCGCACCACTGCCTGAACTTCCTCCACAGTACCGGGCAAAACCACGGCACAGGGATTGGCCTGCCAAATAGTAGTGCGGTCAACGCCAAAACGCTGCAAATCTGCACTGTCTAGCAACAGTCTTTGAGCGCCGACGATGGCGCTTAGTCGCTCAACTATCTGTTCCGATAACATCCGGAAATCCTCATTATTCAAGTGGTTTTTTGGCTAGATCAAAGACTGTTCATGGTACCATAGCGCCTCAAAATTGGCTGCTCAACAGGCGTATTTGTCTATGTTAAATTTTTCCCTCGGCAAGCAAAAAATCAAAATTCTGCTGCTTGAAGGTGTGCATCCCTCAGCGGTAGAAGTCTTTAAGGCAGCCGGCTATGAAAATATTGACTACCATGCGGCAGCTCTGCCCCAAGACGAGTTGCTTGAAAAAATCGCCGATGCCCATTTTGTTGGCATCCGCTCGCGAACTCAATTAAACGCCAATGCCTTTGCCGCTGCTAAAAAGTTAATCGCTGTGGGCTGCTTTTGCATAGGTACTAATCAGGTCGATCTGCAGGCAGCGACGGAACATGGGGTTATTGTTTTCAACGCACCCTATTCCAATACGCGCAGTGTCGCTGAACTGGTCATCGCCGAGGCCATTATGTTGATGCGGGGTATCCCCGAGAAAAGTGCTAAAGCCCATCGTGGCGAGTGGCTGAAGTCTGCCAGCGATGCCTATGAGGTGCGCGGTAAAACTCTGGGTATTGTCGGCTACGGCAATATTGGCAGCCAAATAAGCGTTATGGCGGAATCTATGGGCATGAAAGTGCGCTTCTATGACACCCTTACTAAGCTGCCTCTGGGCAACGCGGAACAGGTGCGCAATCTGAAAGACCTGCTGGGTCAGAGTGATGTGGTTTCGCTGCATGTGCCAGATAATGCCACAACCAGAGGATTGATAGGGCCGACAGAACTGGCCGCCATAAAGCCCGGTGGCATGCTGATCAATGCGGCCCGAGGTCAAATTGTCGATATTGATAGCCTCTGTGATCATCTGGCCAACAACCATCTTGGGGGTGCTGCTATAGATGTATTCCCGGTAGAACCAAAGTCCAACCAGGAAGAATTTATTTCACCCCTGAGACAGTTCGATAATGTGATCCTGACGCCCCATATAGGTGGCTCTACCCAGGAAGCTCAGGAAAATATTGGCATTGAAGTCGCCGAAAAGATTGTTACCTACAGTGATAACGGCACCAGCACCAGCGCGGTCAATTTCCCGCAGGTAGCGCTGCCCGCCCACGCAGATACACATAGACTGCTGCATGTCCACGGCAATATTCCAGGCATAATGAGCGCGATTAATCAGGTTTTTTCCCAGTACAACATCAACGTGGCTGCCCAGTATCTGCAGACTAACGATAAAGTAGGCTATGTGGTGGTCGATATTGAGGCTGAATACAGCGCTGGAGCCATTGCCGCGCTCAAGGCTATTAAGGGCACAATCCGCTGCCGAGTTTTGTTTTAAATCGTCAGAACGGGCCAAAAACAAGTCAAAAGTGAATTTTTTTGCCTAAAAATCACGCAAAATTGGCCAAATGGGTAAAAAAACAATACACTCCACCGTCCTGAGTTATCCATTCTTGATTTTAAGGCTGTCTAACTCGGTAATGTCCCCGACGCAGAATTGATTTCTTGCCTTGGGGAATAGGCTAGCCCCGTTATGAGGCTGGATATTTTAAACGCCTTAAACGGTATACAATTTTTTATAAGTGAGGTTAGTTATGTCGGAGAGAGTTTCTGGCACTGTAAAGTGGTTCAACGACAGTAAAGGTTTTGGTTTTATTGAGCAGGAAGGCGGCGGTGATGTATTTGTTCACCACAGCGCAATCCAGGCTGAAGGCTTCAAATCTTTGAAAGAAGGCCAAAAAGTAACTATGGAAGTTACTGCTGGTGCAAAAGGCGATCAGGCTGAAGGCGTAATCGCTGAATAATTTCTGTCGCTGTCACTAGATAGCAGTACAAAAATTAGCGAAAAGCCCCGATAAGAAATTATCGGGGCTTTTCTTTTTATATGCGCTCTTTATATGCGCTTTCTCGCTTGGCGCTTATCGGCGGGCAAAAAAAATCCCGCCGGCTGGCAGGATTCTTTGGCGCTACCCTAGGGCCAGCTTACTTGATCTTGGCTTCTTTGTAGATCACATGCTGACGGATAGTGGGATCGTACTTCTTGATCTCCATCTTTTCGGGCATATTGCGCTTGTTCTTATCTGTTGTGTAGAAATGTCCTGTTCCTGCACTGGACACTAACCGAATTTTTTCTCTCGCTGATTTAGCCATTAGTAGTCTCCTTAGACCTTGTCGCCATTGGCACGCAGACCAGCCAAGACTTGTTCAATACCATTTTTGTCAATAATACGCATACCTTTGGTAGATACACGCAGCTTCACAAAACGCTTCTCGGACTCAACCCAAAAACGGTGAGTGTGGAGATTTGGCTCAAAGCGACGACGTGTTCTGTTCTTCGCATGAGATACATTATTTCCAGCCATTGGGCGCTTGCCTGTGACCTGACATACTCTGGACATTGATGCTGCCTCTGATTCCAATATTTGCCTTGGGGAAAGCCCCAATAAACAAAACAATTCTATGATTTATCAATCCATTGACGGGACCGTCCCGCAAGGAGGCGCGTTTTATACCAGAAAGCCAATGTTGAATCAAACGAAAACCGCAGAATCACTAGAAAACTCTCTAGTTTAAGCCTGTAAGTGCCCTCGATCTGCCAGAGAGATAACATCACCTCGCCCTACCACAAAATGATCGAGCAGGCGTATCTCCATCAGGTTAAGCGCCTCCTTTAATCGGCGAGTGATCGCAATATCCGATTTACTGGGTTCCGCATTCCCCGACGGGTGGTTGTGAGCCACAATCACCGCTGCGGCATTTTTTGTCAGCGCCAGCTTAACAACCTCTCGGGGATGCACAGTGGCTCCATTAATAGTGCCCTGAAATAGCTCGCGATAGTCCAATAGCTGGTGTCGGGTATCCAGCAGCAACACCACAAAAACTTCGCGCTGATAATCCCGCATCTGCACCGCTAAATAGTCCTTTACCTGGGAAGGGCTGGTAAAGATGGGGTTACCATGCAGCTGTTCACGAAGATATCTGGTGGTTAACTCCAGAGTAGCCTGAACCTGACAAAATTTTGCCGGCCCCAGACCCTTGGCGCTGCAGAATGCCCGCTGGTCGGCACCTAACAATGGCCCCAGCCCACCAAAATGAGCTAGCAGCTCTCTGGCCAGGTCAATTGCAGTGACCCCGGGCAACCCGGTGCGTAAAAATATAGCCAGTAATTCAGCGTCGGACAGAACCGTCGCGCCCTGGGCTAAAAGCTTCTCTCTGGGCCGCTCTTCCAGTGGCCAGTGGCTTATAGCCATAGTGAGTCCTTATTTATTGCTACAGATGTGGCTGACAAAATGTTATCTTAGCGCCCTTCCCACGGCCTGTCTGGACGATTAATGAGCAGCCTGTCAAACAAACGAATAATTCTTGGTGTCACCGGCGGTATCGCCGCCTATAAAAGTGCTGAGGTTATTCGGCGCCTGCAAGATGAGGGTGCCGAGGTGCGCGTTGTTATGACGCCCGCAGCTGAAGAATTTATTCGCCCTCTGACCATGCAGGCCCTGTCAGGCAATCCAGTCCACAGCCAGCTTCTCGACTCTGAAGCAGAGGCAGGCATGGGTCATATTGAACTGGCTCGCTGGGCAGATCTGCTGTTAATAGCGCCAGCCAGCGCCGACTTTATTGCCAATATGGTTCATGGCAGAGCCGATAGTCTGCTCAGCGCCATACATCTGGCCACGCCGGCCATAGTGGCGGTTGCGCCAGCAATGAATCAGGCTATGTGGGCCCATGCTGCCAGTCTGGCCAATATCTCTGTACTGCAAGAGCGCGGGGTACGAATTATCGGTCCAGATGAAGGCATTCAGGCCTGCGGTGATGTGGGTCCCGGCAGAATGCAACAACCCGACGAAATAGTTCAGCTGGTCAGCGGGCTATTTCAGACCGGACGTCTGGCGGGCAAAAAACTGGTGATTACCGCCGGGCCCACTCGCGAGGCACTGGACCCGGTGCGCTATATCAGCAACCACAGCTCAGGGAAAATGGGCTATGCTCTTGCCGAAGCTGCCGTTGAGGCTGGCGCCAAGGTCACCTTGATTTCCGGGCCAGTGGATCTTGCTCCACCCGAGCGCTGTCAGCTCAGAGCAGTGGTATCTGCAGAAGAGATGCTCAGAGCCTCGTTAGAGGCAGCGGCAGATGCCGATATCTTTATCGCCGCTGCCGCGGTTGCAGACTATAGGGCCAGTACGGTAGCCGGGCAGAAAATTAAAAAGCAGGGCGATCAGATCAGTATTAGTCTGCAGAAAAACCCGGATATTGTTGCCACTGTGGCCGCACAGACTGATTGCTTTGTTCTGGGGTTTGCCGCAGAGACTCAGAATATTGAGTCCTATGCCAAAGATAAGTTAGCGAGCAAAAATTTAAATGCCATTATTGCCAATGATGTCTCCCGCGGAGACGTTGGTTTTAATGCCGAAGACAATGAAGTCAGCTGGATTGATGCCGACTCAACCACAGTGTTTAGCAAAAGGAGCAAGGCTCAGTTAGCGAGGGATATTCTTGAGCACATGGTTAGTCACCATAAACTCTAGTTACAGCCTCCTATACTAGGCTATTCATTTCAGTGAATGTAAAACAAGCCATCTCAGCAATCCGTGAAGACCAGCTTATCCTGCGCAGCATTGCGCTGGGGCTGGTTTTGCTGGCGCTTGTTACTGCTTTTATGTGGCAGCAGCTGGTGGTAGAACCCCGACTTCAAGCCGCCGAAAAACACTATGGAACCAATA
The DNA here is from genome assembly GCA_002334915.1 of Porticoccaceae bacterium UBA2002. Classification (GTDB taxonomy): domain Bacteria; phylum Pseudomonadota; class Gammaproteobacteria; order Pseudomonadales; family Porticoccaceae; genus HTCC2207. The sequence continues at coordinate 8,279 of DDCQ01000010.1, read as the reverse complement.
TTAATACGGCCGCTAATCGGGTAGATATCTATATGGCCAGATACGCGCGGCAACTGGGAACCATTGCCAACCAGCCCCGGGTTATGGAAAATTTTGCTGTTGGCAATCAATCTGCCCTGGACCAGCTGGAGTTAGAACTAGCGGATACCCTTTCCACCGACGGTTTTTTCACAGACAGCGACACCGTCTACTTTGTCGACCCCAAGCAACAGCGCCATGCTGATAGCCTGGGCTATGCCGCCAAACAGATGGTAACCCAGTCTCTGGCCGGCAACCAGGTTATGCCGAGGGCGGCAAAAATCAATGATCGATGGCAGCTATTGATTGGCAGATCTGTGCCCGACCAGAGCGCGACTAACGGGGTGGGTGGGGTTATCCTGCTACGCCTGTCCATGGAAGGGCTGGCCTCGGCGCTCGGTGTTGCAGATACCACCAATGGCACTGTGGAGTTTCTGCAACTGGTACCCAATCGGGGTGCTGTTGCGCTGATTTCACTGGGCGAGAGATCTGCCTCTATCGACCCTGCGGCACCAGAGCCCAGGCCAGAGCTTTTTAAAACCGGAAATAGGCTGTGGAAAATAGCTTTTACGCCTTCCCAGACTCTGACTCAGACCATTGATCGAAGTCTGCCTCCATTTTGGTGGTTATTTGCTGGTTTGTTGTTGGTTCTGATTCTACTGACTCTGATGCTGATCAATATGCGCGTTAAGAACCAGGCCAGACAGACAGCTATCTTTATCGAAACAGATAGTGATGAAGATGCTCTTTTTGCCGCCAACCTGGAGGAGCATAAAACAGCCCTTCAGCCCCCTCAGCAGATCATGCCCAGCCAGCAGCCAAGCAGCCAACCAGCGCCAGCAGCAGATAAACCGGAGGCGTTTTCTGTTCCGGATGTTGTGTTCCGCGACTATGATATTCGCGGTATCGCTGGCTCAGAACTCAGCCCGGAATTTGCCTCCAGACTGGGCAAAACTCTGGGCACCATTATTTTAAAAAATAACCACAGCGCTATGTATGTGGGTCGCGATGGTCGCCTGAGCTCTCCCGAACTGGCGGCAGCGCTAATGTCTGGCCTGCAATCCACCGGCTGCAGAGTGATAGATTTGGGGGAGGTGACCACGCCAATCTTAAATTTTGCCATTCACAATGACGGCCAATCCAGCTGCGGTGTTATGGTCACTGCCAGCCATAATCCTGCACGCTATAACGGCTTTAAGATTATTATTCAGGGCCAGGTAATTTCAGGCAGAACATTGCAGCTACTAAAGCCAATGCTGCTGGAACACAGGTTTGCGACAAGCAATCCCGAGCCTGTTAGCCCCTGTAATATAGTCCCACATTATGTGCAGCGTATAGTGGCGGAAAGCGCCGTCGACCAATCCTTCCGAATAGTGGTCGACGCAGGCAATGCGGTGGCCGGCCCTGTGGCTATGCAGCTATTCGACAGCCTTGGCTGTCTGGCCTTTCCCCTGCACTGTGAGGTTAATGGCGCATTTCCAAACCACGAGCCCAATCCCGCCGATGAACACAATCTTCAGGAACTGATCGCCAAGGTTAAAGAGGTCAATGCTGATCTGGGCTTTGCTCTGGACGGTGATGGCGATCGTTTGGTGGTGATTACTGGCAGCGGTGAAATCGTCTGGCCAGATCGCCTGATGATGATATTTTCCCGCGATATTCTGGCTCGCAATCCGGGCGCAGATATTGTGTTTGATGTTAAGAGCAGCAAGCGACTGGCCGAGATTGTGCGCCAGTACTCTGGCAGACCGGTTATGTGTAAAACCGGCCACTCCCATGTGCGAAAGGCCGTACAGCAAAACCGCGCACCCCTGGGCGGCGAATACAGTGGGCATATTTTCTTTAATGATCGTTGGGGCGGGTTTGATGACGGGCTCTATGCTGCAGTGCGACTGTTGGAAATTCTCTGCGCCGAGGAACAGAGCCGCGGTCTGGACAGTATTATCAGCGAGTTTGACTCAAGCTGCTACACACCAGAGATCTTGATTCCCATAGATGAAACCGAGAAGTTTAACCTGATGGCCACTCTGGCCGCTGGCTGTCAGTTTGCTGGTGGAGAGATTATTACTCTGGACGGCTTAAGGGTAGAATATCCCAATGGTTGGGGCTTAATACGAGCCTCCAACACCTCGGCTAACTTAACCCTGCGCTTTGAGGCGGACGACAGCCAGAGTCTGGAAGAGATTAAGCAGCGATTCAGCAATGAGCTGTCACCTTTTATTAACAACATGGAAAACTACATATAGCTATGTCACTAAGTCGTAAAGAAGCCCAGACCACTGCGCAGGTTATCTCCCGTGCGCTGCCCTATATCCAGCGCTTTGCCGGTAAAACCGTCGTGGTTAAATATGGCGGCAATGCCATGGTCGACGACCGTCTTAAAGGGAGCTTTGCCCGGGATATAGTGCTGATGAAAGCCGTGGGTATTAACCCTGTAGTTGTGCATGGTGGTGGCCCACAAATTGGCAGCCTGCTTGACCAGCTATCAATTGAATCCAAGTTTGTCGATGGCATGCGTGTCACCGATAGTCAGACCATGGATGTGGTTGAAATGGTGTTGGGCGCCACCATCAACAAAGAAATCGTCAATCTTATTAGCAGCGCTGGCGGCAGGGCCTTTGGCGTAACTGGAAAAGATGGGCAGCTTATTCGCGCCAAAAAACTCAAGGTATCCCACCAGACGCCAGAAATGTCAGTGCCGGAAATTATTGATATTGGTCATGTGGGTGAAGTGGAATCCATCAACAAGTCGGTTATTGATATGCTGGTGCAGGGAGACTTTATCCCTGTTATAGCGCCCATAGGAGTCGGCACTGATGGCGCCTCCTACAATATTAATGCCGATCTGGTAGCGGGCAAGGTTGCCGAGGTCCTGGGGGCAGAAAAGCTAATCCTGCTGACCAACGTTGCAGGGCTGCAAGATAAACAGGGAGAGATTTTGACTGGCCTCAGTGTCAGTCGCGTGAATGAGCTGATAAAAGACGGCACCATTTACGGCGGTATGTTGCCAAAAATTGGCTGCGCACTGGATGCGGTCAAGTCAGGGGTGCCCTGTGCCCATATTATCGATGGCCGCGTCGACCACGCAGTGATGCTTGAAATATTTACCGACGAAGGCGTAGGTACATTAATCACCAATCAAGAAGATAACGGAGCACCCTGATGGCAGGCAAAAGAGGTTCCCGAGCACAGGAAATACTGCAGGCACTGGCGCGTATGCTGGAATCCTCTCGGGGAGGGCGCATTACCACTGCGGCCCTAGCCGCCGAAATTGGCGTATCCGAGGCTGCTCTGTATCGCCATTTCCCCAGCAAGACGCGCATGTATGAAGGACTGATCGATTTTATTGAAGAGACCATTTTTGCAAGGGTGCGCACCATTGTTGCCGATGAGCCCGATGCGGTAAATCAATGCTATCGCATTCTCAGCCTGGTACTGGCCTTTAGTGAAAAGAACCCTGGCATCACCAGAATCCTCAATGGCGATGCGCTAACGGGCGAAACAGATCGACTACATGACCGCATGGCGCAGTTTTTTGATCGTTTGGAGTCGCAGCTCAAGCAGACATTGCGTGAAGCTGAAATAAGAGACGGCTTAAAATTAACTGTGCCTGTCAGCGTTGCCGCCAATCTTATGCTGGTTACCGCTGAGGGTAAGATAAGTCAGTTTGTGCGCAGCGGCTTTACCCAGCTGCCAACCGAGCACTGGCTGGACCATTGGTCACTGCTGACCGCGCAGATGTTTGATTAATCTGCGCTGACAAATCACTGGTTGGCCAGCAGCTGGGCCAGGCGCTGCTCATAACTAATATACAGAGCTTTAATAGCCGCAAGGTCACGCTGGCGGTCTGCCAGTATTTTGTCCAGCTCTGCTCGCTCTAGCTGAGCTTGCTGAATCTTTTGAACCAGCTCAGAGGAGACCGGCTCACCTGCCATTTCACTGCTGGCCGCCTCGGTCAACAATTGCTCTTGCCTATCTATAAGGCTGTTTAAGCTGTTTTGTAAATTGGCAGTATCTCTGGACAGCAGGGCCAGCTTTCGTTGTTTGCGCTGGCTGACCTCGTCGACTCGGCTAAAGCTGGCCAGCAAGTACTGGTCCAGTGCGTTGGATTGGGCATCCGTATCGATTGGAGCCTGAGCTTTGACAACCCTTAGCACCTGACCCTGAGTATTGACGATTTTATAGCCATCGGCGGCGGCCAATGGCGGAATGGTATCTGCGGTCACCAAAATGCCCGCACTGTCATAGTAGCGGTACAGCTCTGTTGCCATGGCCTCACCGGCCAATAGCACTGTCAGAACCAGTCCCGCTCTAATCATACGCCGTACTCTTTCCTGTACTCTTTAATCTGCTCGACCAGTGTCTGCATATCGGCCTTGGCCTCCAAGTAAGTCAGGATATCGTCAATATCAATAATACTGACCACTGGAATATCGAACTGCTGCTCAACTTCCTGTATCGCCGAGGAATGTCCGTTACCTCGTTCCTTGCGATCTACGCCAATCACAACACCAGCAGCTTGGGCCCCTGCCTGCTGTACCATCCCCATCACCTCTTTGATGGCAGTGCCAGCGGTGATCACATCATCAATAACCAACACCCTGCCTTGCAGAGGTGCGCCAACAATGGTGCCACCTTCGCCATGAGACTTGGCTTCTTTCCTGTTAAAACAGTATGGCACATCTATTTCATGTTGCTCGGCAAGCGCTATAGATGTTGCCGCCGCCAGAGTAATGCCTTTGTAAGCCGGCCCAAACAACACATCAAATTCAATGCCCGACTCAACAATAGCTGCCGCGTAACACTGCCCCAGAGCGGCCAGAGCCTTGCCCCGGTAAAACTCTCCCGCATTGAAAAAGTGCGGTGATATACGTCCAGATTTAAGCCTGAACTGACCAAACTTTAGTGCGCCACTATCGACGGCATTATCAATAAACTGAGTTTTGTAATTATTCATCATCGCTTCCTCTACTGAGCCAGTGCCATCTGCTGCACACGCACCAGATCGGCAATCCCCTGTTTGGCCAGATCTAACATCTGGTTTAACTCTTCAGCACTAAAGGGTGCTGCCTCTGCAGTCCCCTGAACCTCGATAAAACCGCCATCGCTGTTCATCACCACATTCATATCAGTCTCGGCATTGGAATCCTCTGGATAATCCAGATCCAACACTGCTGTTCCCTTGTAGACCCCTACGGAAACTGAGGCAATCATAGCCACCAGAGGGTCTCCGGTAATGGCTTTTTTACGCTGCAAATGACGGATAGCGTCGACCAGCGCCACACAGGCACCGGTAATAGAGGCGGTTCTGGTGCCACCGTCCGCCTGAATTACATCACAGTCAATATTAATGGTGTGCTCACCCAGCTGCTTTAAATCAACCGCCGCGCGCAGGGAGCGACCAATCAGGCGCTGGATTTCCTGTGTGCGCCCACTCTGCTTGCCGCGAGCCGCTTCGCGACCCATTCGACTGTTGGTAGAGCGAGGCAACATACCGTATTCTGCGGTTACCCAGCCCTGACCACTACCGCGCAAAAACCTGGGCACACCAGCTTCAACACTGGCGGTACAGATAACCTTGGTATTGCCAAACTCAATCAGCACAGAGCCCTCAGCATGGCAGGTGTAGTCGCGAGTGATCTTTACTTGTCTAAGCTGTTCCGGGCGTCGGCCACTGGGTCTGTTCATATTGGTTTCCTGAAAATGGGCAATAAAAAATTGTGCGCGATTGTAGCAAATCTACCAACCCGTTGGCCGCCTTTGTTACCATGGAGACCTAAAAAATTTGTTTGGAGAAAACTATGCCCCGCAGCATGACGGCATTTGCCAGAAATACCATAGAATTCAGCTGGGGCTCGGTGACCTGTGAACTGCGCTCAGTCAATCATCGTTTTCTGGAGACCGGCTTTCGCCTGCCTGAGACAATGCGTGAAATTGAAATGCCACTGCGAGAAATCGCGCGCAAAACCCTGACCCGCGGCAAGGTGGACTGCTCGCTGCAGGTCAATTTCAATAATAGCGACGCCTCAATCAATGCGGATATGGAGCTGGTCAGGCGCACCATTGATATCGCCAAAAAGGTGGCCGCCGAACTGCAAAATCCAGCACCAGTATCACCGCTGGATATTATGCGCTGGCCCGGTATTCTCAAGGATCAGGAAATTGACACCGGGGACTTGCACAGGGCCGCCACCCAAACATTTAAAGCCACGGTTGAACAGCTTCTCGAAGGCCGTCAGCGGGAAGGCGACAAGTTGGCGGATATGATTGAGCAGCGTCTCAGCAGTATCGAAACCCAGATTGCACTGGTACGCAGCGAGCTACCTGGCATTCTCGACCAACAGCGCCAGCGATTGCAGGAAAAACTCCAGGATCTCAAAACTCAGCTGGATGAGGATCGCCTGGAGCAGGAGATGGTGATTGTGGCCAACCGCGCCGATGTTGACGAGGAGCTCGACCGCCTGGAGGCCCATATCAGTGAGATTCGTCTGGCTCTGCAAAGCACTGACGCCATTGGCCGGCGTTTGGATTTTCTGATGCAGGAATTAAACCGCGAGGCCAATACCCTGGGTTCAAAATCTATTTCAGCATTAACCACTCAGGTCTCGGTAGAACTCAAGGTATTGATTGAGCAGATGCGCGAACAGATTCAGAATATTGAGTAAGCTGAGTGACTATCGGATTGGATTTAGCAGGATGTTGAAATCACGGCTGTTGATCTGGCTAACCAGCAGCTGTCTTATGCTGTGCAGCAGTCAGGCGCTGTCCTTTGGGGCCGATGGTCATCGCATTGTTGTTGCTATTGCCGAGAAACATATTAGCTCGAAAACCGCGGCGGCGATAAAAGCCATTACGGCTGACACCGATCTTGGCAAGCTATCCCTGTGGCCAGATACTATCCGCCACCTGCCAACTTGGGAGCAATCGAAATACTGGCACTATGTGAGCATAGATGACCATGAACGGTTTAATAGTCTAGAGCGCCACAGCGAGGGTGATTTACTCTCAGCTCTGGAGTATTTCCGTACCCAGTTACAAAATCCTGAGCTGGATGCACAGCAGCAGCTGGAGTCCCTGGCCTTCTTGATACATTTTGTAGCAGATATTCATCAGCCTCTGCACGTGGGGCGGCGGGATGACCGCGGCGGCAATAAGATAAGGGTAAAATGGCTCGACCAGGCAAAAACGACAAACCTGCATCGAGTCTGGGACAGTTTGCTTATCGACCTGGGAACCAAATCGCCCGAAGAGTACAGCCACCAGCTAAACACAGCCAGCAAACAACAGATTGCCCATTGGCAGCGTGCCACAGTGCTGGACTGGGCCAGCGAATCTAAAGCCCTTAGGAGTCAGGTGTACAATTTCAGCCCGGCGACTCTCAGCCAACAGACAATAATTACCAGGCCCTATATAGTGCGCAACAAGCCAATTATCGAACGGCGACTGCTGATGGCTGGGGTGCGTCTGGCTGGCTATCTGAACCGTATTTTTGACCAACGACCTCAACGGCAAAAACAATAGCTAAAATTTTTATTACACTGGCCGAGGAATCTGGAATAATCCCAGTTCCAAAGCACTTTCAGGCAAGGGATTTTTACAGGTTATGGCCCAAGGCACTCTATTTATCATTTCTGCACCCTCCGGGGCGGGCAAGACCAGTCTGGTAGCAGAGATTCTTGCACGAATGGACAATATTCAGGCTTCCGTATCCCATACCACCAGAGCCTGTCGGCCCGGTGAGGCCGACGGTGTGAACTACCATTTTGTCAGCCAATCGACATTTGCCAGTATGGCGGCAGACAATGCCTTTCTTGAGCACGCTGAAGTATTTGGCAATTTCTATGGCACCTCTGAACAATGGGTCCGGGAGACATTAGATGGCGGTACCGATGTTATTCTGGAAATAGACTGGCAGGGTGCCGAACAGGTGCGGAGAAAATTTGCCCAAAGCAAAAGTATTTTTATACTGCCTCCCAGCAAACAGGCGCTGCGCGAGCGACTCAATGGCCGGGGTCAGGACGAGGCTGAAGTTATTGAGCAGCGTATTGCCGCAGCTACCGAAGAGATGAGTCACTATGTCGAAGCAGACTATCTAGTGGTAAACGATGAATTCACCACCGCTCGTCAGGAACTAGAAGCTATAGTTACTGCACAACGCTGTAAAACCCCGGTTGTGCGCCATGAAAAATTACTGCGAGATTTATTGTCGTAACCCCCCGCAACAGGTAAACTTGCCGACCCGCGCGGCTTAAGGCTGCGCA
>DDCQ01000055.1 GCA_002334915.1 Porticoccaceae bacterium UBA2002 | reverse complement strand
GTTACCACTGGTTGGCCCATCCACCTTACGCGATGCCCCCTCCAAGTTTTTTGACAGCTTTGCCAACCCATTGGGTTATATGGACCATGTATCTACCCGCAACTCAATGAGAGGGCTGGATTTACTGGCGATGCGAGCAGATCTGTTAGCGCTGGACGATGTGATATCCGGTGACAGATACCTATTCGTGAGAGACGTTTATCTGCAGCGTAGAGAGTATTTGGTGAGTGATGGTGCCATTGAAGATGACTTTGGCGATCTTGACGACTATTAACTAAATCAGTCTTGATTTATTTTCTAAGTTTGCGGATTCTCAAAGTCAGATTGGGTTAAGATACTCACCATCAATGCTGCATGCATTACATAAGCTATTAGTTAGACAGAATGCTAAACCGATAACCCAATTAGTACTAGCCAAAGCCGGAACCGAATGAGCGAAATCAAAGGCCTAGTTCTCCTTGTTGGAGATGATGACGTTAGGCTACAGAGAGCAAAGGCAGACTTCCAGACTGTTGGTAGGGACTGTTTGGCTGCGCCAGATTTACAGGCCATTGCCGCCCACTGTTCAGACCCCCTTAATCAACCGGTTGTTCTCTTCTCTGAGAATATTGTCTTAACCGGCTCCGCCCCAAAAAATCAAACTGACCTCCTGCGCCAACTCTGTACAGAACACCTTATTATCATTGCGCTGCGTGACGAAGATAAAACTCAGATAGCAGACTATTTTAGACTCGGTGTTGCCGATGTTATTTTGCAGGGAGCCGATCAGGCAGATATAGAAAGTACATTGCTGCGCATCAAGAATTTAGCCGATGCCCGCCAGCATGCTCAAGCTTTCAGTGCCGAGTTAAAGCGCACTAATGACGAATTACAGGAAAGCCTGCGGTTGTTAAAGCAGGATCAGTTAGCCGGGCTTGAGGTACAAAAAAGCCTTATGCCCGAGAGTCCCCTCAAGTTGGGCGACTACGAAATATCTCATTCTATTACCCCATCATTGTATTTAAGCGGCGACTTTGTCGGTTATAACTTCGTATTAGATCGCTACCTGCTGTTTTACTTTGCCGACGTTTCCGGCCACGGGGCATCCTCAGCCTTTGTCACGGTACTGCTACGTTTTATGATTGGTCGTGTAATCCGCAGGCACCAGTTAGAGAAAGATTATGTGGCACTGGCCCATGCCCCTGATGGCCTGGTTGAACATATTAATACTCAGTTACTGGCCACAGGTCTAGGTAAACATCTGACCATTGTAGCTGGCTCGCTGGATACAGAGACGAACACATTGCGCTATGTGGTTGGCGCACAGCAGCCGCAGCCCATTTTAATTACCGATGGCAAGGCAGAATATTTGCAAGGAAAAGGCAAGCCTGTAGGCATATTTGAAGACGCCAACTGGGTCGTGGAAGAGTTGGCCCTGCCGGAAAAGTTTGCTTTTGTACTGCTGTCTGACGGTGTATTCGATCTGGTTCCAGATAAAGACCTCATCGACAAAGAGCAGACATTGCTGAGATATCTCGCTGCCGGTTCGGGCGATATTAATAACCTAAAAGAAAAGCTATTTATTGATTACATTGAAGACCCTCAAGATGATATTTCCGTGATGTTACTGTCTCGAGGTATGACGCAATGAGCTCCGGAAAAATACTGGTGTCAGATGAGCAGGGCAACTATTTACTCAAGTTTAGTGGCGATGTGCGAGTCACTCTCTGCGGCTCATTAAATCGCCATATGGAAACTATCTTTGGCAGTGAGCATGTTAAGCAGGTAGTAGTGGATATGCTTGAAGCGGAATGTGTCGACAGCACGACTCTGGGCCTAATAGCCAAGCTGGGACTCTACTGCCGCAAGGAATACGGCATCAATGTGCAGGTATTTTGTCAGAATCCGAGTATTTTACGCACCCTCGATTGCATGGGTTTTGATGAGATATTTGATATTTTTCAAGAGGTCCCAGAGATCGATGCCGAACTCCACGAGATCGGCAGTGCCAACATAGAGATAGATGAGATTCGTCAGCAGGTGTTAGAAGCTCATAAGCTACTGATGGCACTTAATCCGGATAACAGTAAAGAGTTTACCGACCTGATTAGAGCGCTGGAGTCAGGTCAGTAATTTTGTGTCTAGCCTTGGTTTTTGGCGGCTAGCTTGCAGCGAATAAAATCACTGTGAAGAATATGCAGCAAATCAGCCACTCGGCGAATAATTCCTTCCTCATGCTTATCCAAATGACCATCGGCAAATGCCACACGCCACATCGCCATCATTAGTGCCATTTTCTTATCATGGTCATAATGGGCATTAATCTCGCGAGTAAACTGATACAGAGAGGTTGCTTCTGCCACTTCGTCTCGCGACAGCAGAATTAGCTCATCAATTTGCTCACTGCTGATGTCTAGCATCTGACTTAGCGTACTGCTGATGGATTGCAGCTCTTTCTCGTCGAGATTGCCATCAATAACCATCACCTCTATCAACAGAGCCGCAGTCGCCAACTGCTCAGTTGTCAGAGTATTGTCATCGGCTTCCACAATGTTCTTACTAAAAAATGCT
>DDCQ01000007.1:5650-62325 GCA_002334915.1 Porticoccaceae bacterium UBA2002 | reverse complement strand
CCACCAGCTGTCTGCACGGATAAACGCCCCTCCGCAATCACCCCGTGACAAGAAAGGAATCGCATACACCAAAAGGAACAGGTGTTATGTCATTAGCCACCGTGCGCACACGCGCCAAACTGGGCATCGAGGCTCCATTGGTCAGCGTAGAAGTTCACCTCTCCAATGGCCTGCCCGCCTTTCATATCGTAGGTTTGCCAGAAACCGCGGTTAAAGAGAGTAAGGATCGGGTGCGCAGTGCCATTATCAATGCTCACTTTGAATTCCCCGCACGCCGCATCACCATCAATCTGGCCCCAGCAGAACTGCCCAAAGAAGGCACCCGCTTTGACCTGGCCATTGCTATCGGCATTCTCGCCGCCTCCGGGCAGGTGCCCATGGACCTTTTAGGACAGCATGAATTTATTGGCGAACTGGCACTGTCTGGTGAATTGCGCCCAGTTGAAGCCCTGCTGCCCTCAGCAATGGCCTGCGCCAATGCCAACAAAGCCCTTATTACCAGCACCGGCAATGCCAATGAAGCCGCCTTGGTCAAAGCACTAACCGTGCTCCCCGCCACCCATTTGTTAGAAGTCTCAGCCCATATGCACCAGCGAGCATCACTGCAGCCATGGCAGCCCACCGCCGCCAAACCCAGCAATACAGGGTCCCAGCTCAATGAAGTTATCGGCCACCAGCATGCCAAACGGGCTCTCGAAATAGCCGCTAGCGGCGGCCACCATCTGTTGCTCTACGGCCCCCCAGGCACCGGCAAAACCATGCTAGCCAGCCGTTTACCCGGTTTACTGCCCCCCCTGAATAACTCCGAGGCACTAGAAGTGGCAGCCATTCACTCAGTGGCCGGAAAAACCGACCGCGCAGCCCATAGCCTAAATCGGCCCTTCCGGGCGCCCCATCATAGTGCCTCCGCCGCGGCCATAGTGGGTGGCGGCAGCACACCCAAGCCTGGCGAAATATCTCTAGCCCACTGTGGCGTACTATTTCTCGATGAACTGCCTGAGTTTCAGCGTCAGGTACTGGAAATGCTGCGCGAACCGCTGGAATCCGGCGAAATTATTATTTCCCGGGTTGCCGCCCAAACCCGCTACCCAGCCAGATTCCAACTAGTCGCCGCCATGAACCCCTGCCCCTGTGGCTATTTAGGCTCACAGCGCTGCACCTGCACCCCAGACCAAATCAGCCGCTATCGCACCAAACTATCGGGCCCATTAATGGACCGAATAGACTTACAGGTACAGGTCAACGCCATTGAAAACCAGCAATTATTAGATCGGCCAGCCCAGCAAGAGCAGCAACAAGGAGAGAGTAATCAGATTATCCAACAGCGTATCTGCGCTGCCAGAAAAACCCAGATGGCACGGCAGGGAAACATCAATAGCGAACTAAGCAGCCAGCAGCTGCATCAACTTTGCCCACTCAACAAACCACAGCGCGAGCTAATGGACCAGGCCATAAACCGCTTCGCTCTGTCTACCAGAGGTTTTTACCGCATATTAAAAGTCGCCAGAACCATCGCCGACTTGGCGGGACTGGATAGCCCTGGCACAGCTCAATATCAGGAAGCACTCAGCTATAGGCCGGCAATAACCACTGCAAGCTAACCTTGCAACTAAATAGCACTATCCGGCAGGGTCACCCCACAGTGGTAACAATACTCCGCCTCCGGATGATGGCCAGTACGCTCACAGACATTACAGCGGCGATTGTTGGTTTCATTGTGCATCTCGCGGGCAATCTCAGCGGTAAATATACCGGTTGGAATGGCAATAATAGAATAACCCGTCAGCATGGCCAGAGTCGCTATCACCTGCCCCATAGCCGTCTGCGGGGTAATATCCCCATAGCCAACGGTGGTGATGGTCACAATGGTCCAATAGATACTGCGAGGAATACTGGTAAAGCCATGCTCCGGCCCCTCAACAAAAAACATCAGGCTGCCAAAGATCACACTAAGCACCAGCACCACAGTGAAAAATACCAGCACCTTGCGCCGCGACCCATACATAGAACGCAGCAAAATATTAGCTTCTGACAGATAGCGCACTAGCTTAAGCACCCGGAAGACACGCAGCACACGCAGCAGCCGAATCACCAGCCAGTAATTGGCGCCAGGGAAGATCAACGCCAGATAGGTAGGCAAAATAGACACCAGATCCACCAGCCCATAAAAACTAAAAATATAGCGCAGTGGTTTTGGCGACGAGTAGATTCGGGCCACATATTCCACTGAAAACAGCAGCGTAAAAAACCACTCCAGACGAAATAGCCACAGCCCATACTGGCTGTTCACCGCTTCAATACTGTCGAGAATAATCGCCAGCACACTGAGCAAGATCATATAGATGAGGGCAATATCAAAATACTGGCCCGCTGCCGTATCAGTGCCAAAGATTACCCGATAGATTTTTTCTCGCAGAGATAGCTCAACCATCACCCATATCCTTCAGTGGCCTAGTCAGGTTATTGTAGGCAGTAATCATACAATTGACTATGATGCATCTCAGTGCCTAATTAGAGAATACTATGGATCTTGCCCAGGGCTTAATCATAATTACCACAGTCCACCTGCTGGCTGCCGCCTCGCCGGGCCCGGATTTTGTGCTGGTCTCACAGCAGACATTGTCCAATGGCAAACGCGCTGGTTTGCTGTGCAGCCTGGGGATTTCTCTGGGGCTATCTGTGCATATTCTCTACTCCGCTTTTGGTCTGGCCGCGGTGATAGCCAACTCCGCCTCAGCTCTCTGGGCGATTAAACTACTGGGCGGCAGCTACCTCATCTATCTTGGGGTTAGCGGCCTCAGAGCCAGAGTTCGCAATGCTGAAGCTATTACAACCGATGCAGCGGCCGATCAACCGGGGCTTAAAACCATTGGCCTGGGCTTTTTATGCAATGCGCTTAACCCTAAAGCACCTATCTACTTTATATCGCTATTTACCATAGTGCTGTCCCAGAGCACCCCAGCCCAGCATCTGCTGGTTTATGGTATCTGGATGATGGTGCTTCAGTTTGCCTGGTTCTCTTTTTTAACCCTGCTGCTTTCCAGGCCCATGGTCACAGATAGATTTCAGGCTCTGGGCCATTGGATTGATCGAGTTGCCGGCGGCGCTATGCTGCTCTTGGGTATCAAGGTTTTAGTCAGCAGAACAGGCTAAAGCTCTCACTAAATAAATAGAATAATAGGAATGACCCAATGATAAACCAACGTATGGGTACCAAAGACTGGGGCATGTTGCTGCTGCTCTCGTTTCTGTGGGGCGGGTCATTTTTCTTTGTCAGTGTTGCCATCTCAGAACTGCCACCTTTTACTCTGGTGACAATGCGGGTTGGGTTAGCGGCCCTAACCCTGTGGCTGGTATTGCTGGTCTCTGGCTACCCTATCCCCAAATCTGTCAAGGTATGGCGCACATTTATGATGATGGGCTTGCTTGGCAATGCGCTGCCCTTCTCTCTGATAGCCTGGGGCCAGACCCATATTGGTGCAGGTCTGGCATCAATAATTAATGCCACAACACCCATCTTTACCATATTAATAGCTGGCGCCTTTCTGTCTGATGAACATATCACCCCAAAAAAGGTACTGGGCATAGCCGCCGGATTATTAGGAGTTATAGTGCTGATTGGCCCATCGGCACTGCTAGAACTGGGAACCAACACCATGGCCCAACTGGCAGTTATCGGCGCCGCCATCTCGTACAGCTCCGCCACCGTATTTGGCCGGCGGTTTAAAGCCATGGGCATCAGCCCTTTTGATACCGCCGTGGGCCAGGTCACCGCATCAACCATTCTTTTATTGCCCCTGGTATGGTTTATAGATAAACCCCTTGAGCTAGCCAACCCAAGCCTTCAGGTATGGCTGGCGATTTTAGCTCTGGCCATATTCTCAACCGCGTTCGCCTATATATTATTCTTCCGTATCCTCTCCTCATCCGGCGCCACCAATGTAGTGCTGGTTACCTTTCTGGCGCCAGTCACAGCAAGCTTCCTCAGCTGGTTAATTCTCGATGAGCAGCTCCAAGCCAAGCATTTTATCGGCATGGCCTGCATTGGCTTGGGACTGGCGATAATTGATGGGCGACTTTGGGCCAAACTTAGACGATAATTTCTACTATTGAACCGCCAAACACAGCCTTGCCTAGAGTGAAATAATAATGAGCCTGCCGACAAACCAAACCAGCATTGAAATAACCGAACCCGGTGCCCCTGAGGTATTACAAGCCACAGATAGACCAGTACCTCAGCCCACAGAGACTGAGGTGCTGATAAAGGTCGCAGCCGCAGGCATTAATCGCCCTGATGTATTTCAGCGTATGGGCTTTTACCCGCCACCCCCAGGCGTTACCGATATTCCCGGGCTGGAAGTCAGTGGCACTGTGGTGGCTATTGGTACTGCCGTCACTAGCCTGTCTGTAGGTGATAATGTCTGTGCATTATTGGCCGGTGGTGGTTATGCGGAATATGCTGTTGCTGAGGAATCTCTGTGCTTACCGGTGCCTGATAGCCTGCCTATGGAGCATGCCGCCGCACTGCCCGAAACCTGCTTTACTGTGTGGCATAACCTATTTGAGCGCGCCGAGTTAAAAGCGGGCGAATGGTTACTGGTGCACGGTGGTTCCAGCGGTATTGGTACCACTGCTATTCAGATGGCCAGTGCCATGGGTGTGAATGTTATTGCCACAGCGGGCAGTGATGAAAAGTGCGCTGTCTGCGAGCAGTTGGGCGCGGCTAAAGCCATTAATTATCATCAACAGGACTTTGTTTCAGCCTGTCAGGAACTGACCGGCACAGGGGTTAATGTGGTGCTGGATATGGTCGGTGGTGACTATGTGCAAAAGAACTTTGCCGCCTGCGCCCCTAAAGCCAGAATCGTGAATATCGCTTTTTTGCGCGGCTCCAAAGCTGAAGTAGATCTTATGCCATTAATGTTAAAACAACTGGTGCTGACCGGTTCTACATTGCGCGCCCAGCCATTGGAAAACAAAGCCCGCATTGCCGCTGGGGTGAAAGACCAGGTATGGCCACTGATCGCCAGCGGACAATTTAAACCCATTATTCACAGCAGCTTCCCATTAGCAGCGGCCAGCAAGGGCCACGCCCTGATGGAAACCAATCAGCATATTGGCAAAATTATTTTACAGAATTAACCCAGAGATATGATGAGTAAAAAAGATTCCAGGCTGGTCTACTCCACCGAAACCGGCCGCATTAAAAAAAGCGAAGCCCCAACCCGCGACTATGACGGCGATGGCATTTTGCGCATTCGCCGTGAAACCAGTGGTCGCAAAGGTAAAGGAGTGACCACAATCACCGGTTTTGACCTTACTGAAGCCGACTTAAAAACCATGGCCAAAAAGCTTAAGCAAAAATGCTCAACTGGGGGCACCGTTAAAGACGGCATTATTGAAATCCAGGGTGATCATCGCGACAAGCTAAAAACCGAGTTAGAAAAGCTTGGCCATACCGTCAAACTGGCCGGTGGATAATATGGCCAAAACCTCTCAAGCCTTTGGCACCTGGCCCTCACCCATTAACGCAGAGCTTATTACCAAAGCCGCCCCCAGCCTTAATTTCATTCAATCCCAGGGCGACAAGCTGTTCTGGGTTGAAGGCCGACCCTGGGATGCTGGCCGCAGTGTAATTATGTGCCGCGATAGCGCAGGGACAATCCGTGATCTGCTGCCCCCACCCTTCAGCCACCATAGCAAGGTCCATGAATATGGCGGCATGGCCTATGCCGCAAACCAGACCCATCTGTATTTTGTGAATGCCGCCGATCAATGTATCTACCAACTGGACCTAAACGCTGGCAATAAACCCAAAGCCATTACTAGCCCAGGGTTACGCTTTGCGGATCTGGTGATTGATACAGCCCATCAGCAATTGATCGCCGTTGGTGAGCAACACCATGATGATCGCGAGCCAGAAAACTTTATCGCTGCCATTAATATAGCCACAGGGGCTGTTAGCACATTAAAGAGCGGCGCAGACTTCTATGCCTACCCACGCATTAGCCCAGACAACCAACAACTGTGCTGGATAGAATGGCAGCATCCCAATATGCCCTGGGATAGTACCCAGCTGTGGTGCGCCCAGTTAACCGTAGATGGGTTAAGCGACCTTGCTCTGATCGCTGGTGGAGACAATAACCAAGCTATTTTCCAGCCAAGCTGGTCGCCGGATAACCAGCTCCACTATGTGTCTGATAAAAATAACTGGTGGAATATCTACACAGCCAATGGCGAACCTGTGCTAAGCAAAGACGCAGAATTTGCTACGCCCTTATGGCAATTTGGCATGAGCACCTATGACTTTATTGACGCCAATACCATTGGTTGCCTGTGGACCGACCAAGGGCTTTGGCACAGCGGGTTTATCGATATTGCCACAGGCCAGCTCAGCAACACAGAGAGCCAGTACAGCAGCCTTGCCGCTGCCTGCTGCCATCAGGGCCGGCTGTATATGGTGGCTGGAGCCGCCCCATTGGCCAATCAAATTGTCGGCATTGAACGGTATGGCGCGAATAGCAAACTGACATCGGTTTACGCACCATCAACCTTGGATTTAGACAGTGCCGATATCGCCCAACCAGAGCCATTATTTTTCCCCAGCGGCAATGGCGAACAGGTACATGCCTTTTTTTACCCGCCCACTAATGCGCAGTATCAGGGTGCCGACAATGAACTACCACCAGTCATCGCCCTCTGCCATGGCGGACCCACAGGGGCCACCGATAGCGGGCTCAATCTGAAAATACAGTACTGGACCAACCGCGGCTTTGCCATTGTCGACATTAACTACCGCGGCAGCACCGGCTTTGGTCGAAAATATCGCAAGGCCCTGACCAATGCCTGGGGCATTAAGGATGTAGAAGATACCCAATACGCCATTAGCTACCTCGCCAACCAACAAAAAATTGACCCCGAACGCTGCCTGATTCGCGGCGGCAGCGCCGGTGGCTACACCGTGCTATCGGCCCTGACCTTTACCGACACATTCAAAGCCGGCGCCAGCCTCTATGGCATTGGTGATCTGGAAACCCTGGCCACCGACACCCATAAATTTGAATCACGCTATCTGGATAGTCTAATCGGCCCCTACCCAGGGCGCAGAGATATCTATTTAGAACGGTCACCCATACACCATGCCGAGGGCCTCAACTGCCCAGTAATCTTTTTGCAGGGTCTGGAAGATAAAGTAGTACCCCCCAACCAAGCCGAGGTGATGGTGAAGCTGCTAGAAGACAAAGGCATTAAAGTGGAATATGTGACTTTCCCTGACGAAGGCCATGGCTTTAGAAAAGCTAATAATATTATCCGCGCCATGGAATCTGAACTGGCTTTTTATCGCGACGTGTTTGATCTAGATGCATTTAATCAAAAGGCCCAGGCTTAACCATGGGTCGCTACCGTCCACCAAGACCCAAAAGCTCACCCTATATTACCGCCGAGGGTGCCGCAAAAATGCGCGCGGAATTGCGCGAACTGTGGAAAATCGAACGCCCCCAGGTCACTCAGGTTGTGCATGAAGCCGCCAAAAATGGCGATCGCTCAGAAAACGGCGACTATATCTACGGCAAACGCCGCCTGCGAGAAATTGATAGCCGTGTGCGTTACCTGACCAAACGTTTAGAAGACGCGACCATAGTCGAAGACAAACCCCGAGACCCCTCCAAAGTATTCTTTGCCGCCTGGGTCACCGTGGAAGATGAAGAAACCGGCGAACAGCAAACCTTCAGGCTGGTAGGCTCCGATGAAATAGACCCAGCCCAAAACTGGATCAGCATCGACTCACCCATGGCCCAGGCACTGATTGGCAAATCCGTCGACGATGATGCCAATGTAAAAACACCGGCTGGGGACCGGTGTTTTGTTGTGACAGCAATTAAGTACTAGGGATAAATAACAAGGGATCAGGGCGACAGCCGACTAATCTCCCAGTCATCCCCATCAAGACCATAACTAAAGCGATCATGCAGACGGCTCTCACCCCCCTGCCAAAACTCAATCTCCTCAGGCACCACCCGATAGCCACCCCAAAAATCTGGCAGCGGCACATCGCCCTTGGAGAATTTCTCTTTAATTTGGGCAAACTGAGTTTCCAGTGCCTGGCGGGAATTAATGCGACTACTTTGCTTAGACGCCCAGGCCGCCAACTGACTTTCTTTGGGGCGACTGAGAAAATACTTCACTACCTCCACCGCCGATAGGCGCTCCGCACGACCGCCAATAATCACCTGCCGATCCAGTTGCAGCCAGGGAAAATGCAGACTCACCTGAGCATTGGCCTCAATCTCTTTGGCCTTGCGGCTACCCAGGTTGGTGTAAAACACAAAGCCCTTTTTATCAAAGCCCTTTAACAACACCATGCGCTGCCAGGGCTTGCCCTCAGAGCTAACCGTGGCAACAGACATGGCGGTTGGATCCTGCACTCTGGCCTCAATGGCTTGATTCATCCACAGGCTAAACTGATCAAACGGATTATCCAGCAACGACTCCCGAGAAAGCTTCCCGTAATCGTACTCCCTGCGATTCTCTTCAAGACTCATATGATTTCCATGGGTGTGGAATTAATAATCTTACATACGGCCTATAGATTGCCCGCCATCCACCGGCAATGCAACACCGTGCAGATAAGACCCT
The DNA here is from genome assembly GCA_002334915.1 of Porticoccaceae bacterium UBA2002. Taxonomy (GTDB): domain Bacteria; phylum Pseudomonadota; class Gammaproteobacteria; order Pseudomonadales; family Porticoccaceae; genus HTCC2207. The sequence goes on along the minus strand of DDCQ01000007.1, from coordinate 53,688 downwards.
GCATCACTGGCCAACAGCAAAAATGGCGCCGTCATCTCATCCATGCCACCAGGGCGACCCGCAGGAGAGGAGTTTAGATAGGCTTGAGCCTCCGGTGATTCAAACGCAGACGCCGTCATCTCAGTTAAAAAGTAACCCGGACACAGGGCATTCACACGCACACCTTTGCCAGCCCACTCCAGCGCCATAGACTTGGTAAGCTGAATTACCGCCGCCTTAGACGCACTGTAGCTCGACTGACCAAAGGCCACACGCAGACCCAAAATAGACGCCGTATTCACAATGCTGCCGCTTACACCAGCCTCAATCATGCGCTTAGCCGCCTGCTGACCCGCAATCCAAACCCCTTTAAGGTTGGTGTCGATCATCTTGTCCCAGTCGTCCTCACCAATCTTCAGGGCACTGCGCACATCCGCCACACCGGCATTGTTAGCCAGCATAGTCACAGTACCAAACGCCGCCTCCGCCTCATCAAAGGCCTTGATAATAGACGCAGAATCAGTGACATCCATAGCCACAGCCATAGCCTCACCGCCATCGGCCTTAATCTCCGCCACCAGCGCCTCAAGCCGCTCAACACGACGGGCTGCTACCACTACCTTGGCACCACGAGCCGCCATAATCTTCGCAAAATGCACCCCAAAACCACTGGATGCGCCGGTTACCATGGCGACTTTGCCGCTCATATCAAATTCTGTAGTCACTCTTTGATTCCTTACTAGTCAGTTGTTAATAGTTATTGTATTTATTGTCAGGGAGTAGTTTAACGCGTGGATGGCTAGGCAACTAGAGGAAATGGGACTGTTGGGTTCTTCACAAGTAAAGGGCTAGATATCTTTAATTGGTGACATTGTTTCTAGATGATTATTCATGCCGCAGGATTTCTGCGTTCTTTAATCTTTCTCCCGCTGGTGTGAGCTCTGCTGAACAATCAAATAATACTCGCCTCTATCTGTCACCGGCGAAATATGAAAGATCTTATTAAAATCTTCCCACTGCCCCCAAACTGAGCGCGTTAAACGAGTAACTCCATCAAATGGATTCCGACTAATGCCTACTCCCGTCACTTCTTGAGGAGCCGGCGAATTATCGTAATAACTTGAAGATTGAACAGTCAATTTAACTGTATTTAGCCATTCTTTAATCTCTGGCGTCATCCCTGCAACATTAGTATCCAATCTGAGGTTAACCTTATCCATAACCCACATCTGGGTTGTCCCATTACTAAAGTTGCGGATTTCTCTGGTTTTAACGACTAAACAAACATCATCGAAGGGGTTAATCACAAAGGCTTTATTATCATTCGCGATCAGATCGAGGTTGGCTTTTGCAATTCGGTAGCGATGCCCTAAATAAGCCTGCTCGCTTAGGGATGCTTTATTTTCTTCAAATATTTTGTCTTGGATGGCCTGGTCGATAGGCTGGAAAAACTGCTCTAACTGCTGAGCGGCATTCGTTTCTATCTCACAGGAATAAATATAAGCGGATTGCGTTATCAAAAGGCAAATCCCTAATTTCAAAAAAGTTTTCATCCTGAATACTCGTTTTTAGGCTTTTGGAACTAAAAGCACATGTCTAATGATAGATCGGTGCTTGCAAAGTTGAAAGAATCTTTTGGACGCTATAACGTTATAGCGTTAAGATACGATTTTTAAGCGAAGATTGCGCCATGAGTAATTTATCCAAAAGATCGACAGTCTACTTCGACCCTGCTATTCACCAAGCACTAAAGCTCAAGGCTGCTTCAACCCATGTGTCCTTTTCAGACCTAGTCAATGAAGCTGTGCGAGTTCATCTAGCTGAAGATCAGGAAGATCTGCAGGCGTTTGCCGATAGAGTAAATGAAGCTGAGATGAGCTATGAATCCCTGCTTAATGACTTAAAGAAGCATGGCAAAATATAAAGTCACATTCAAAAAATCAGTGGCGAAGGACCTTCGGAATATTCCCAAAAGGGATGTGCATCGCATTCTTGCCCAAATTGACCTGCTGGCAGAAAACCCAAGATCAGAGGGCTGTCTTAAGCTCTCAAACCAACAGCAATATAGAGTGCGCGTGGGGCTTTATCGAATAATCTATGAAATTCAGGATACTCGCCTGGTGATTCAGGTGGTCAAAGTTGGGCATAGGTCTAGTGTTTACAGGAGTACCTAACCAAAGGTCACATACCGCTCCATTTCATTGGTATCCAAATGGGGTACGCCATTAAATCCCGTCAAATTCATCTTATGGTCATTAAAGAAAAAATGACTGATCGCCGTATTCTTATACTGCAGGTTTAGATCAAAGATATTCTCATCCGGAATCCCCAGCACCAGCCCCACAAAGGTACTTATGGAGCCGCCAGAGCCAATCGCCAAAATACGATTACCACTGTTGGACATCGCCATAATCTGCTGCTGGGCAGCCAGCACCCTGCCCTTAAACTCTGCCCAGGTCTCGGGCACATTCTCGACCCTGTCCTGAGTCCATAGCGTCAGCACTTTGCGCAGTAGCCGGAAGTGATGTCGCTTATCGTCGGGGTTGTCGGCGATGGCCTTTATCAATGGATCATCTCCATTGGCCTGGGTATAGGATTCGGTCATGGCAGCAAAGTTATATTCATTGAGCCCAGGTATAACCAGGCGCTCTGCACCATCGACGCCCATACCCGCACAGATACCATTCATGGTTTCGTGATGGCGCACCATATCCCCTACCACCAGCTGGTCGAACGCCATGCCGCGCATACCGAGATGATCGCCAAGCCAGCGCGATTGCTGGTGGCCAAGGTCTGAGAGTTGATCATAGTTAGCCGCGCCAAAAGAGGCTTGGGCGTGACGGACAAGGTAGAGCTCAGTCATGGAAGTAGCCTAAAGATTAATTTATACGCATGTTGAATGCCATTTCTTATATGGTCCATTTAAACCCAAATTATGGATGATGAATAGCTGATCGTCGGTTATAGGAGATATTGATAAGAATAATTATCCTGCTCTAATTAAACAGGCGGCCCCAGCTGTTACTCACAAATAAATACTCGTTACGTTACAGGTTACATTCGCTGGGAATTTAATGGCGGAACAGTGGTACCGACTTCCTCGTCTCCTCATGGAAAAGGGTCGCGATGGCAAAGTAGCCATGACTAAGGTCACACTGCGTCCTAAAGTCATATTTTCTGGTGATCAGCCCAGCCTTGAGCAACTAGAATCGATACACCATCGTGCTCATCAAGAGTGCTTTATTGCCAATTCGGTTAAAACCGAAATACTGACTGAAATTGTTCTGTAACAGCTCGTAATTATTGCCTCGCCTATGCAGCCCAAACATCAATAGTTAACTGCCTATCTTTATATACTGGCTTAAAGCGATAGCCTAATCGATAGAGGCAAGTCATCAACAGGTCGATTGAGAATTTATCAATCTTCCCGTTGAGTAGATTGCTGACCCTTGGCTGAGTCAAACCCATTTTTTCAGCAGCTTCGCTCTGCTTCCAGTTGTTGTCTTGCACAATATCGCGAATCACACTCATTAAATCCGCTCGGGTTTGCAACTCGCTAGCTTCCTCGGGATTATCAGTGATCGCATCAAAAATGTTATCAAACTTAATCGAAGTCATTTGACTACCTCATATATCAGTGGTGATATATTATTCTATTGCGAAAAATATACAAGCACTGATATATCATTTTTGTAGATCAGCAGCCATTATTTTGTATCGCCGCCTAGCTGTATCCATGGCTTTTTGGTCGACACCATTGGTCGTTTTGGTAAATGAGTGCAACACATAGACAGTTTGCTTAAATTTGGCGACATAGACGGTGCGATAAGCGGGCCGACCATTTTCAATCAATTCGATGGCTCCAACTCCTACTGAGCTACCGATATGCTTAAACTTGGAGAACGGTGGCTTACCTTTTCTAATTTCATTTAAATCAGTCGCAAAGCGCTCCTGAATTTTGCGAGGTAATGCTTTGAATTCTTTAAGAGATTGCTTGTTTACAAAGTGGAATTCTTTCATTGATTGCATCCTTGCCATTTTCGATAACATCCTAGCAGTTCGATTTGCGATAAAACGGACCTCTAGCCCATTGCTAGCCACTATTCTTAATGGCTTTGCCGCGAACAAAAATAACCCCAAATACACTATAAAAATTAACCACTTACGCGTATACTCCGCGGCCTCGCAACCCGGGGTCTAATCACCCCAAGCCACAGGTAAATTAATGTCATCCCCTGACTTCGAATCCTTAAGTCTTTCTGCTCCCGTTCTCAAGGCTGTTAAGCAACTTGGGTATGAGCAACCCTCCCCTGTTCAGGCGCAGAGTATTCCTATTCTGCTGGACGGTAAAAACCTGCTGGGTACTGCCCAGACTGGTACTGGCAAGACTGCTGCTTTTGCATTGCCGTTTTTGAGCAAGATCGACGAGAAGCAACGATCACCACAGATTCTGGTGCTAACTCCTACCCGTGAGTTGGCTATTCAGGTGGCTGAGGCTTTCCAAAGCTATGCCAAATATATGAAAGGGTTCAATGTGCTGCCCATTTACGGCGGTGCTGATATCGGTGGCCAGTTGCGTAGCCTCAAGCGTGGTGTGCAGGTTGTGGTGGGCACGCCTGGTCGTATGCTAGATCACTTGCGTCGTCGCAGTCTGGATCTGAGTCAGATCAAAGGCCTTATTCTGGATGAAGCCGATGAAATGCTGCGTATGGGTTTTATTGATGATGTTGAGACTATTTTGGCGCAGACGCCACCGGAATGTCAGCGTGCACTGTTTTCGGCCACCATGCCTAATCAGATTCGCCGTGTTGCCGAGAAGTATCTGGGTGATGCTGAGCGCGTTAGCATTGAAAGTAAAACCAAAACCGTTGAGCGCATTGAACAGCAATATGTGACGGTAAAAAGTCATCAGAAGATGGATGCCCTGACCCGTGTGCTGGAAGTTGAAAGCTTTGATGGCATGATTATTTTTGTGCGCACCAAGTCCTCGACGGTGGATATTGCCGAGCGCCTGGAAGCTCGAGGTTTCTCTGCTGCGGCGCTGAATGGCGACCTCAGTCAGGCACTGCGTGAGCGCACCATTAACCGCCTTAAGAAAGGCCAGGTGGATGTGGTAGTGGCTACAGATGTGGCGGCTCGCGGTCTGGATGTTGAGCGCATCAGCCATGTTATCAATTTTGATATTCCTTACGACAATGAGTCCTATGTTCACCGTATTGGTCGAACCGGTCGCGCGGGTCGTGAGGGCAAGGCGATTTTGTTTATTACGCCTAAAGAGACTCGCCTGCTGCGTTCGATTGAGAAGTCGACACGCCAGGCTATTACACCTCTGACCATGCCCAGCAATGAGCAGGTTAGCGATCAGCGTATTCAGCACTTCACTGATCAACTGGTAAAGACGCTGGAGACACCGCGTCTGGATAAATTCCGCGATCTGATTACTAAATTTGCGGCAGAGAATGAGTTGGATATGGCTGATATTGCCGCCGCTCTGACCTATGAAAACCAGAAAGAGCGCCCGCTATTTCCCAAACTGGATAATATTGTGGCGCCCCGAGAGAATAACCGTGATCGCAAAGAGAGTCGTCGCGATGAGCGCTCTAAGCGAGATGAGCGCCCGAAACGGGATGAGCGCCCGCGGCGAGAAGAGCGCCCGCGGCGAGAAGATAGCCCGCGGCGAGAAGACCGCCCACAGCGAGATCCAGGTCTGCGCGATGAAAATGGCAATGATATAGGCATGGTCACCTACCGGCTGGAAGTGGGCAATAACGACAACATCACGCCCTCCAATATTGTTGGCGCTATCGCCAATGAAGCTGATGTCAGTAGCCGCTATATCGGCTCTATCAAACTATATGATGATTACAGCACCGTTGACCTGCCCGAGGGCATGCCAGACGATCTGCTAAAGCATTTAAAGAAGGTGCGAGTCTGTGCCAAGCCCATGCGCATCAGTGTGTACAATCCTAATGCTGCGCCTTCTAAAGCGGCACCTGAACAGAAAGAAGATAAACCACGCCAGCCTCGAGTTAAGAAAACCCTGAGCCGCGATGTGAACGACAAGCGCACTGCGGATACTCAGAAGCCCGCCAAGAAAAGAGATTTTGGCAAGAAAAAACCTGCCGGTGGCAAGTTTGCCAAAGACTCTGGCGAGGGCCGCTCATTTAAGGGCAAGAAGTCTTTTGAGGATAAAAAGCCTACCGATGGCAGCAGCCCAATCAAGAAGAAAAAGACCTATACCAAAAAGCCCAAAAAAGCTAAAAGCTAGTTCTGGGTTATCAATCGATCAAGCGCGGCCAGATGCACCAGCAATGCCGCGCTTTTTTGTGGATCCAGATTTTGTTGCTGATTAAAAAATTCTTCGGCCATAGGAGCAATACTGCAGTTCTCTGGCAGCGAAGCTTGAGCGGCAATGATCTGCTGGATTCGCGGCACAAATATAAACTGCAGCCACTGGCTAAACGACAGCATATCCAGGGCAAATGGCTCGGTACTGGCCAGCGCTGCTGCCGATGGGGGATACTCTTGCCACAGACCCATGGCCTGCAGCTCGGTGCTAATATCGGCTAATAACTGCCCCAGCTCCCCATAGATATCCATTACCCTATCTCACGGCGAAATGGTGGCAATGCATTGATTAACTGGCCACCATAGCGCTTGGTGACCAGTCGCTTATCCAAAATGGTGACTGTGCCTGTATCGGATTCTGTGCGCAGCAGGCGACCACAGGCCTGTATCAGTCGCAGAGAAGCTATAGGCAGGGAAATATCAAAAAATGAGTTACCGCCATTGCCCTCAATCCATTCGGCCAGGGCTTCCTGCAGTGGGTCATCGGGCACAGCAAAGGGCAGCTTGGCTATAACCACATGCACACAGTAGTTGCCGGGCAGATCCACTCCCTCGGCAAAGCTGGCCAGGCCCATTAGGACACTGGTGCGGCCCTGATCGATTCGCTCTTTATGCAGGCGTACCATCTCGCGATTGGAGTACTGGCCCTGAATCAAAATAAGCTTGTGTAAATCACGGGACAGCTCGTCATAGACCTGTTCCATTTGCCGTTTGGAAGAAAATAGCAACAGAGTGCCGGCCCTGTCTTTAACCAGCGATTCAAAATTATCGATAATATAGCGACTATGCTCATCAACATTATTGCCTTCAACTGCATCGCTGGGCACTCTCACCACTGCGGCATTGGCATAGTCAAAGGCTCCAGCTACCGACAGGTAACTGGCACTGTTGGGCATGCCAATCTCACGCTGCAAACTATTAAAATTGCCCAGTGAACGCAGAGTCGCTGAGGTTACCACTGCCGCATAGCAACTACCCCACAGCTGGTCTCGAAGTATCTCTGCGGCTTGAATAGGACTGGCATTAATACTGATATCTACATTGCCGCCGCCTCCTTCATCCAGCTTTAACCAGCAGGCCATGGGCATGTCATTTTGTTTAAGTTCTTTATGCAGCCTGTCCCACAGGGCTAATAATTTTTCTGCCCGACCCAGCCAGTTGCCTGCTTGCTGATAAAACAGCTCAATATCAGGCAGAGGTACGGGATACTGTTTATCACTAAGAGCTTCGCTAAGGGTATCTTCCAATACCTCCAAACGCCCTAACCAGCCGCTGGTACTCAGGGTGATTTGCTTGGCCAGATCGCGAATGGATTCACCTACATCGCCATGGGCAAAACGGTAGCGTCCCTCGGCATGATCTGACTGGTCCACATACTGTTTTAGCAATGGATAGGTCATGGCTAATAGTTCGGTAATTTTGCCTGCTTCTTTTTCAATGCGCGGCAGCTGGTCTGACAGTGCGCTGTCTTTGGCAAACAGGGGGGCTTGCCCTTTAATCTGCTTGGGCAGTCGCTCCAGCCAGCTCAGTGTGCCATTAATGCGGCATTCGGCACCAAAATGACGAACGGCGGTATCACCCAGGCGGTGGCCTTCATCAAAAATATAGATACAGTCTTCTGGCGGAGGCAGTATGGCACCGCCTCCCAGGGCTAAATCTGCCATCACCAAATCATGGTTGGCCACTATCACTTCGCTTTCGTCGAGGTTATTGCGGGCATTAAAGAACGGGCACTGGTTTACAAAACGGCAGCGGCGCCCAGTGCACTGACGGCGGTCTACGGTGAGGGCGCGCCACTCGATATCTTTGATTCGGGTTTCCCATGAGTCCCGTTCGCCATCCCAGGTGCCCTCTTCAAGGGCCAGAGCCATCTCACGATAAAGCTCTTCTGTCTCTACATTGGGATTAAATTGCTGCTCGTCTTCAAACAAAAATAACCCGGCATCTTTGGATTTTACCGAATCAATAATCTGTTCCATGCGCAGATTGCAGGCATAGCGACCGCGGCCTTTAACCAGAGCACAGCTGTAGTCCCAGTCGCAGCTCTCCATTAGTTCGGGGAGGTCTTTATGAATCAGCTGTTCTTGCAGCGCGATAGTACCGGTAGCCACTACCACGGTTTTTTTAAGGGCTCGAGCTATGGGCAGCGCGGCCATCAGATAGCCTACGGTTTTACCTGTGCCTGTTCCGGCTTCGATAACGGCCAGACGTTTGTCGGCATTATCATCGCTTAGAGCATTGGCGATAGCGCCAATCATCTGTTTCTGGCCCAGCCTGGGGCTGAGTTCGCGGGATTTTAAAAACTGTCTGTAGCCCTGCTGAATACTGTCTCTGACATCAGTGTCTAACAATGATCAATTTCCCTTTGATAGGTTTTGCTGGGCCAGCTGATTGTTCACTGGTGCGGCATAGGCATCAATAGCTATCTGCCGATGGAGACTGGGTATCGTGGCTAAATGTGACTGAAACCTTAGCTGCGCTTGCAACCAGTCTTCATCGGGCCACTGCTGCTTTAAGGTCTCAAGACTGGTGTTATCGCTATTATCTTTCTGGCTCTGCATCTGCCAGGCCAGAATATTACTGGGGAACAGCTGGTAGTTAGACTGTATTTGACGGTCAATCTCTGCAGCCAACTGATCAGCTGTTTCAAATTCCTGGGTAATAGGCTCACCAAAATTAACCTGAATGCGGCCTTTGTATTCCACTAACCCTTTAAGAATAGTATCCAGGTCTTCGAACTCATCTTTAACATAGGTCAACCCCTGCTGTGCGGCGTGCAAGGCTCGGGCTTTGTCGCCAGCGCAGGGGTCATACTCATAGGAGATAGACACCGGAATCAGGTTGATACCCTGAATTGCAGCGCCAAAACTCTGCTCTTTATCTTTTGACAGGGCGAGCATTTTTAACAGAGCAGTTTCCGTGCGGTCGCAACCATCTTTGGCGCGGCCCTCTGCCTGTGCAATCCAGCAGGAGACTTTTTCGTCGTTAATGCTGTAACGAATATAGCGGGATAATGTTTTTAGCGCGTCGAGTTTATCCCGACGGCTAGTCACCGAGCGCTTAACAATAAAGCTGCGGTTGACGCGCATTAAATCAGAGGCATAGGGCTTGCGCAGTAAATTATCGCCGATGGCAATGCGCACTGTCTTATGGTTGTTGCGAATAAGCGCCAGATTTATCATTGCCGGGTCCAGCGCTATATCTCGGTGATTGCTCATAAACAGATAGGCTTTATCGCTGTGCAGATTTTCCACACCGGAGAAACCGTAGCTATCTGTGGTTCGCTCCAGCGCACTGACCAGCGCTGTGGACATATGCGACTGAAAGTCCTCCACAGTGCGCACCTCTGAGGCCAGCTTACCCAGACTGTTTTTTAGAAATGGTCTGGCCAACATTTTAAACAGTGGCAGTTTGCCGAGTATCGGCGCGCTCCGCGACAACAATAGATCGAGAAATTCTTTATCGGCCAGCAGCCGGGCAATAACCGCAGGTACCTCGGAATCATTGTAGGGGCGAATATCATCGAATTCAGTCATAGGGCTGCCAGTTTATCTTTTAGTAATATCTAACTCTGGCGCGAGTTATACCAGCGCACATCGCAAGCATAGTCATCGACAAGGTGCGCCACATCCAGCACCAGGGCAAACAGCGCCATGCGCACCAGTACGCCATTGTCGGTTTGACGGAATATGGCCAGATTGGGGTTGCTATCGAGATCGATATCCAGTTCATTGGCATCCGCCCGGGAGTCTCTGGGCAGCGGGTGCATAATCACTGTATTGGGTTGACAGAATTCTGTGTAGATGGCCTGATTAAGCCTGAACTTGCCGCGGTATAAATCCGCCTCTTCTTTGCTGGAAAAGCGTTCTTCTTGGATTCTGGTGGAGTAGACAATGTCCACATCACTGATGCCGCCAGTCAATTCATGAGACTCTCTCACCACCACACCCGCGCTGCGCATAGAGTCAATAATCGACTCAGGGAGACAGAGCTCCCTGGGCGACACTAAAACTACTTCAATATTGTCGTAAACCGAGAGCAGTTTGCTGAGACTGTGCACAGTACGGCCATGGCGAAGGTCGCCGATCATGGCAATTTTTAAGCCGTCGATGGTGCGGCCTTTGGCCTCTAGCTCACTGCGTATGGTGTAGAGATCGAGCAGCGCCTGAGTGGGATGTTCATTGGCGCCGTCGCCACCATTCATGACTGGTACGCGGCTGGCTGAGGCAAAGTCTGCTACCGAGCCCTCCTGAGGATGGCGCATACAGATAACATCGCTAAAGCCGGACAGTACTCGGGCGGTATCCTGCAGGGACTCGCCTTTAACCAGCGCTGAACTCTCGAAACCGGCGGTCTCGCGAACCTCGCCCCCAAGCAGATTAAAGGCTGAGCCAAAACTGACTCTGGTCCTGGTGCTGGCCTCAAAAAACATATTGCCAAGAATTGCTCCCTCCAGCACCCGCGTCACTTTTTTGCGCAGTGCATAGGGGCGCATCTGGTCTGCCACAGCGAATACTCGCTCGACATCCTGACGTTGGAACTGGTTAATTGAGAGAATATGCGCGCCGGTAAAATTCAAACGGTCACCCCAGGGCAAATTGATTTGGCGGATTTTAGCCTGTTTAGGCGTTTCACTCTAGCTTGTCAGGCCAAATTCCGTCGCTATCTGCCCACTCCACTGCTGAAGTGCAGCCAAAACCGCCCGTTTTTCCTCGCTCAGGCTGTTATCGGCCAGTAATTGATTAATTTCACTGGTCTGCTGCTCAAGGGTTAAATAACCGGCTGTTTCGTCGGTTAAACGCCACTTGCAGCTCTCCTGCCAGATTTTCTGCTCTTCGGCGGTCAATGAGTCGGCAAAGTAGCGGGCCCGATAGCTAAACAGCAATTGGTTGTAACGGGCATCGGTAAAATGAAAACTGTGCTGCTTAAAGTCATCCAGACTGGCGCGGCGCACCTCAGTTAGCAGCGGCTTATCCTGATTAGCCAGAAAGCCATCGTAGAGTTGTTGCTCAGCTTCGGGCTTGGCTGGAAATTCCTGCTCGGCAAACACCAGATGCAGTTTGGCCTTTAGATCCAGTTGGTTTAGGCGCTGCCAGTGCTGTTCGCAGGCAGCTACATCAATAGCCAGCCGCTGTGCGGCCGCTTCGTCGACCAGCTTGTGGGTGGTAACCACTGGTACCTTATTGACGTGCACTACTTTTAGCTGGATGCGTTGGTTTTTATCCTCTAACTCTTCAGCAGGGGTAAATACGCGACGGCGAATTTCTTCGGCATCAAGACTGATCAATGGCTCGGGATCTGCAGACAGATCTGCACAGATAATGCCGTTGCTATTGGTTGGATGTGGCGCCAGCGGCATCATAATGGCAGCGTACATATGCTCTCTGGACAGCATGCCAGAGATATGAAAAAACGGTTTGCGCTGCTGGGTGTTAAGCATTTCAGCAATGGCTTTTTTGCTGCGGTGATTGACCACATAGTCAAATAGTCGAGGCTGTTTTTCCTTGACTAACTTGGCCATGGCAATGGTGGCTGTCACATCGCTGAGGGCATCATGGGCTGCCTCATGGGCAATGTCATTGGCTTTGGTCAGGTCTTCCAGTCTAAAACTGGGCCGTCCCGGTTCGTGGTCTGGCCAGTTTATGCCCTCGGGGCGAAGTGCACGGCACAGGCGCAGCATATCAATAATATCCCAGCGCGAATTGCCATTCTTCCACTCCCGCTCATAGGGGTCATAGAAGTTTCGATACAGACTGTATCTGGTCACCTCATCGTCAAAGCGAACACTGTTATAGCCTACGCCGCAGGTGCCCGGCATGGCCAGTTGAGCATAAATCCGCGCCATAAATTCTGGCTCAGGCAAACCCTGCTCCATGGCATGCTGAGGAGTTATGCCTGTTAACAGGCAGGCCATGGGAGCCGGCAGAATATCCTTTTGTGGCTGACAGTAGATAACCAGCGGCTCGCCAATGGGATTGAGGTTTTCATCGGTACGCATACCGGCAAACTGCGATGGCCGGTCTTTGGAGGGATCGACTCCAAAGGTTTCATAATCATGCCAATAAAATGTATTACCCATGGACAGTCCCTTTGGTGGATAGCAAAACGGCGCCTGTGGGCGCCGTTTTATTCTTATCTATGACTCTTTAGTAACCTCTGCCTGATTAATCGGCAGACACTTCAGAGAAAGTCATCTCACCAACAACTCGACGATTTCGGGCGCGGCCCTCATCTGTGTCATTGGTTGCAATGGGTCGGCTCTCGCCATAGCCCACTGCTGAGATTCGGTCACTGGCAATGCCATAGTCCTCGGCGATCTTGCGCTTTACTGCTGCGGCACGGCGGCTGGAAAGGTCGGCATTGTAGCTGTCTGAGCCACGGCTATCGGTATGGCCTTCCAGCACCAATTCAATATCTTCATGGGCTTGCATGGCAGCCGCAATGGCCTGCAGCTGGTCACCATAAACCGCCTTTACAATGTCTTTATTAAATTCAAACTCGACATTTAAACGGATAGTAATGGTGCGTACTTCTGGCTCCTGCTCGACCACAGGGGCGGGAGCTGGAGCTGGCTCAGCTTTAGCCGCTGGCGCAGATTTCTGACCGAACATATGATTGATCGACAGCTGCAAGCCAACATCTTCACCATTCTCATCATGGCTGCCCATACCTCGCAGGTCGGCGCGGAACTGAACTTCGTCAGCAATCATGGTGCCCACGCCAAGACCAAACAGTATCTGGCTGGAGCTATCGTCGTGATCGGCAACCAGATTACTGGCATCATCAAAGTCATACTGATTGAACCCCAACATGGCGTAGGGGCGCCATTTAGCAGCCTTATCGCCCAACCAAATAACACTGGTCAGAGTAATTACATCAAAATTGTCATGACCCACATTGGCGCCATAACCTAATTCTACGGCGACATTGTCGGTGAAATATTTGCCTAGGTGCAGGCCTGCCTGAGTACCCTCAATATCTCCCTCGAGGGCGCGCTGATCATCAAGGACATAGTGACTCACTGCCTCTCCCAGGTACCAGCTATCCGAAACGGCTGCGCCAGAAGCAATAATGGCCAGCCCTGCAATGACTGATTTAACGGTATTCATTTTGTTTTCCTTTAGTTTATGTTGTGCCCCAAGGGCTTTATGCAAATCCATTTAACTGGGATCTGTTACTGTTGCTCAAACTGGTACTGCAAAATTCTAATAGCATTTTAGCCGAACTTAAACATAGTCCGGCTTAAGCTTAGCCCAACTTAAGCGTTTTCTCTTCAATTACCGCCTGCCAGATTTCAGGACCTATGCGATGCACTGATTCACCACTGGTATCAACTGCCACTGTAACCGGCATATCATTGACTTCAAATTCATAGATAGCTTCCATACCCAACTCCGGAAAGGCTATCACCTCTGCATGGGTTATAGCTTTGGAAACCAGATAGGCGGCGCCGCCCACAGCGATAAGATATACCGCTTTATTGTCTTTAATGGCATCTATACCCATCTGGCCTCGCTCGGCCTTGCCGATCATGCCCATCAAGCCAGTCTCTTCCAGCATGGTGCGGGTAAACTTATCCATTCTTGTGGCCGTGGTTGGCCCTGCGGGACCAACAGCCTCGTCTCCAATAGGATCAACCGGGCCGACGTAATAGATAAAGCGCCCGGTCAGGTCCACAGGTAGCTGCTCGCCGCGGGCCAATATATCAGTCATTTTCTTATGAGCTGCATCGCGGCCGGTAAGCATTTTGCCCGACAGCAGCAGGGTATCACCTGGCTTCCACTGCTCTATATCTTGCTGGGTGACTGTATCCAGATTAACCCGGCGCACGCTATCGTCTGTCTCCCAAGTGATATCGGGCCAATCTTCAAGATTGGGCGCCTCAAGCTGAGCCGGGCCAGTGCCATCCAGCTCGAAGTGCACATGGCGAGTTGCCGCACAGTTGGGAATAATAGCCACGGCTTTGTTGGCGGCGTGGGAGGGATAATCTTTAATTTTGATATCCAGTACTGTGGTTAAACCGCCCAGACCCTGGGCGCCTATGCCCAGTGCATTGACCTTATCAAACAGCTCCAGACGCAGCTCTTCATTGCGGTTGTCGGCGCCTTTGGCCTGAAGTTCCTGAATATCTATATGCTCGAGCAGGGCTTCCTTGGCCATCAGCATGGCTTTTTCTGCTGTGCCACCAAGACCAATACCCAGAATGCCCGGTGGACACCAGCCGGCACCCATGGTGGGAACCACATTGAGCACCCAATCCACCACAGAGTCTGAGGGGTTAAGCATGGCGAACTTAGACTTGGCCTCAGAGCCACCGCCCTTGGCAGCCACATCAATCTCAACCCTGTCACCAGGGACGATTTCATAATGAATTACGGCAGGCGTATTGTCGCCGGTATTTGTGCGCGCGCCATCCGGGTCATCCAGTATTGAGGCGCGCAGTATATTATCTGGATGGGTGTAAGCTTCACGCACTCCCTGATTGATCATATCAGTTAGGCTCATCTCTGCGTCCCACTGCACATCCATGCCAACTTTCACAAACACAGTGACAATACCTGTGTCCTGACAGATCGGCCTATGGCCCATGGCACACATACGCGAGTTGATTAAAATCTGCGCCATGGCATCTTTGGCAGACTTGGATTCTTCGCGGTCATAGGCCTCTTTTACCGCCTTGATAAAATCGGCTGGATGATAGTAGGAAATATACTGCAGAGCATCTGCAACACTTTGGATAACATCTTGTTGACGAATGATAGTCATAGCCTTTATTAATTCGATCCTATCTAGTTGAGATTAGTGCCGCTGCGCTGCTCTAAGGTATATATTTTCTGGTTGATCTGACGACGGAAGGCTTCCATGGATTCAATGCCCTCGGCGTTATTTTTTACCCGCTGATTGACCAGTCCCAGAGAGTTATTGACGCGGTTAAGCCCGTCGCTCTGGTTGCGCATGCTTTCAGTAACAGCCTCTAGGTCCGCGGAAATACCCAGATAATTGGCACTTAGGGTAGCCAGTTTTTTGCCGTCTTTTTTTACAGCCTCTTCAAGAGTATTGCGCTTGCTGGCCAAAAAAGAGATGTCTTTTTGATTTTTCTCAATTTTGCCTTTGTTGATATCGTTGGTCACACCCCAGAGCTTTCTGATTTCACTCCAGTGTTTTTTAAGCTCGTCTCCCTGCCTGCTGATAGTGACCTGCATGGCTGCGCCAGACTGGGTTACCGACTCATCTGTGCTGCTCAGGCGGGACTCCAGTAACTCAAAGCGCTGTAATAGTGAGCTATGTTTGGCCGACAAATCCTGATACTGCATCCAGCCCAGACCCGCGGCCCCGCCTAAGCCAAAAAAAGCCACCAAAACCAGAAATTTCCACAGCCCTGACATGCCGGCGGGTTGCCCAGAAGAACCATTGCCGTCGCCGCCGTTAGACTTGGGTGTAGATGGCGAACGGCCGATCATATCGTCGCGCTCGGCGACAATCGGTTTAATGCGCTTCTTTTCCATAATCACGGTTCCCTGACAGATCATTTCAATAGGTTTTGATTATACGCCCATAGAGGCGCTGGGGCATCCCGGATCAGACACTTTTTATACCTCTTCGAATATAGATATTAGCCAGGCATAAAAAAACCGGCTCTGACTAATCAGCGCCGGTTTTTAATACCGCTAAATCACTTAGAGCATATTGAGTGCAAGCACCATAACAGCCGTCAGTGCCAGGCTGGAACCAATAACACCATTTACAGTGGTCATTGGGCCCTGCTTGCCCTTGAGCGCATTGACTTCAAGAGCCAGCACAATCACCAGCATAACAGTCAAACCAGTGCCACCAACTTCAGTACCATACTGTCCGTAGTGAGGACCAGCCAGCATGCCGAACAGCATTGGCGCTGAAAACAGCGTGTTGGTACGCGAGGCCAGCAGTGCCTTGGCACCAGCTGCGGCCTTGTCGCCACCCTCTTCTATACCCAGAGCAATACGCTGCGCAGGCCAGATAACCATCCACACATTGGCAGCCATCAATATGCCCATAACCGCACCCACAATAATGTAGTTGTTCAGTACATTAGAGATTGTGTGCAACAGATAGAGACCAGTGATAAAGGTGAACATGGCACCCCAACGGAACCACCACAGAGCGCTGGGCGCCAGTTTGGCCTTGGCATCAGCCAGGCCTTCAGCAGAGGCTTCTTTAAAGTAGCCACCCTGAACAAAGTTAAAGTAGTAAAGCATGCCGATCCAAACAATACCGAACAGCACGTGGCCCCAACGGGCGAGGAAATTAATAAATTCAATAGTCATGACAACTCCTTAAGTTTTTACCCTGATGGGACATATTTTTATAACCGCCGCAATTGTTCTGCAATCCCAGCTAAATAGCAACCTTGAGGGCCAGACTGTCAGGGTTTTTCGCATAAAAGCTCAAAAAAAACCCCGCAACCTTGGTTGCGGGGTTTTTCACAGCTGGAAAAGAGCTGGAGGCTTACATCATGCCGCCCATACCGCCCATTCCACCCATGCCGCCCATATCTGGCATTGCCGGAGCGCCGCCTTCGTCAGCTGCCTCAGAAACCATAGCTTCTGTGGTAATCATCAAACCAGCAATCGAGGCTGCTGCCTGAAGTGCTGTGCGAGTCACCTTGGCTGGATCAAGAATACCCATATCGATCATATCGCCATACTCACCAGAGCCAGCGTTGTAACCAAAGTTGCCTTTACCATGCTTGACCTTGTCAACAACAACAGAGCCTTCACCACCGGCGTTTTCAACGATCTGACGCAGTGGCGCTTCCATCGCGCGCAGGGCAATACCCACACCGACAGTCTGGTCATCATTGTCGCCAGCTAGAGATTCGATCTTCTGTAGTACACGGATAAGAGCAACACCGCCCCCTGGTACCACACCTTCTTCAACAGCAGCGCGTGTTGCATGCAGGGCATCTTCAACACGGGCTTTCTTTTCTTTCATTTCGATCTCGGTGGTTGCACCTACTTTGATCACAGCAACACCGCCAGCCAGCTTGGCTACGCGCTCTTGCAGTTTCTCACGATCATAGTCTGAGCTTGTATCTTCGATCTGAGCACGAATCTGATTAACACGAGCTTCGATTGCTGCCGGATCGCCAGCACCATCGACCAGAGTGGTCGCTTCTTTATTCATGCTGACGCGCTTGGCAGTACCCAGGTGCTCAAGAGTTGCGCTCTCAAGTTCCAGGCCCACTTCTTCGCTGATCACGGTGCCGCCAGTCAGAATAGCGATATCTTCCAGCATTGCCTTGCGACGATCACCAAAGCCAGGTGCTTTACAGGCAGAGACCTTAACAATGCCACGCAGGTTGTTCACAACCAGAGTTGCCAGGGCTTCGCCCTCAACATCTTCGGCAATAATCAACAGCGGTTTGCCTGCTTTTGCAACAGCTTCCAGCAGGGGCAGCAACTCGCGGATATTTGAAATTTTCTTATCAACCAGCAGAATCATTGGGCTCTCTTGATCAGCGCTCATGCTCTCTTGGTTGTTAATAAAGTATGGAGACAGGTAACCACGGTCAAACTGCATACCTTCAACGATATCCAATTCATTTTCGAGGCCAGAACCCTCTTCAACAGTGATAACACCTTCTTTGCCAACCTTGCCCATAGCTTCGGCAATAATGTCACCTACATGGGCATCGCTGTTGGCAGAGATAGTACCCACCTGAGCAATTTCTTTGGTGTCTGCACAGGGCTTGGCGATGGCAGCAATTTCTGCAACAGCAGCAATCACCGCTTTATCGATGCCACGCTTTAGGTCCATTGGGTTCATACCAGCAGCGACAGATTTCAAACCTTCGTTAACGATAGTTTGGGCCAGTACTGTGGCTGTGGTAGTGCCGTCACCCGCATCATCTGATGCTTTGGAGGCTACTTCTTTAACCATCTGAGCGCCCATATTTTCAAACTTGTCTTTCAATTCGATTTCTTTGGCAACAGAAACACCATCTTTGGTGACTGTTGGCGCGCCAAATGATTTGTCTAGTACTACGTTACGGCCCTTGGGACCCAGAGTTACTTTAACGGCATTGGCTAGAACGTTTACACCTTCTAACATGCCCTGGCGAGCGTTGTCGCCAAACTTTACTTCTTTAGCTGCCATGATTCTTTTCCTTCCAAATCAGTTACAAAAATTCACTTAAAATTAGTCTTAGGCTTCAACTACTGCCTTGATATCGCTCTCGCTGAGGATAATCAGCTCTTCGCCATCGACATCGATTTTGTCGTTGCCGGCATACTGGCCAAACACTACAACATCACCCACTTTTACATCGATTGGGCGAATTTCGCCGTTATCTAAAACCCGTCCATTGCCTACGGCAACCACTTCGCCCTGATTGGGCTTTTCTTGCGCAGAACCCGGCAACAAGATTCCACCTGCTGTTGTCTGCTCTTCTTCCTCGCGACGCACGATCACACGATCATGTAAGGGGCGAATTTTCATAGTTTGTCTCTCCAATTAATCAATGTTCAATATTCGACAGTCACTTGCGAATCGAATGTTTCCGCAATTGTTTAACCATATGGAGGCAGGGCAAATCATTTTCAAGGGCGCGGCAAATTTATTTAGCTTAAATAGTTATTTTCTTGGTGGGTCCTGTTTCTCAACGCCGTCGTTATTGTCCCAGGACTCTCCCTCGATAATATCGTCGGACTGGGCCTTAGCGCCCCCATGGTTTGCCCGAAAGCTACTGCCCTGACCATTGGCAACCACCATATTGCTCAACAGCTGGCTGACAAACAGACTTCTGAGGGGTGGGAACAGCCCGGCAAAACCAATAGCGTCGGTCATAAACCCGGGGGTTAGCAGCAGAGCGCCAGAAATAGCCAAGACAATACCCTCGCCTATCTCCTGCGCGGGCAACTGACCCTCTTCGAGCTTGCGCTGACCGCGCCACAGGGTATCAAAGCCCTGCTGACGCAACAGTCTGAGCCCAATAATAGCAGTCAGCAGAACCAGCCCAATCGTATACAGTGCGCCTATTGCTGAGCCAACCTCAATCAGTAGCCACATCTCGACCACCGGCATAACAATAAACAGCAAGAATAGAAAACGCATTGCAAACCTCTCAGTAACCCTGCTTGTTTTATTGGGGCTGTTTTCACTATTTCAACATGTGCGCGAATAGCGTAGGCTTTGCCCATGACGAATATTGACCCGGAGCAGAGGATCTACGCTGTGTTAGCGGCTATACCCTCTGGTGTGGTTGTGACCTATGGCCAGGTTGCCGAGCTGGCGGGTTTACCCAGAGCAGCTCGGCTGGTTGGCCGAACACTGCGCCATCTGCCCAGTGATAGCACTCTGCCCTGGCATAGAGTCATTAATGCCGCGGGAAAGATAAGCCTGCCGCCAGATAGCGACAGCGGACAACGGCAAATAGCCCGCTTAAAGCAAGAGGGACTAGTAGTGGATGGCTGCCGCATAAGTCTTGCAAAATATCGATGGCGGCCCTAATACCAACAGGGGATTAAATGAATTCACCAAGCTTACGTGAGGCACTGCTAAACCGGCGCATGCTGATCTGTATTTTTACCGGATTTGCCTCAGGCATGCCCCTGTACCTGTTGATTTCTCTGGTACCGGCCTGGCTGCGCTCTGAGGGCGTTGGGCTGGCAGAAATTGGCTTCTTTGCTCTGATTGGCCTGCCCTATACCTGGAAATTTGTCTGGTCGCCCTTTCTCGACCGCTACCAACTGCGGCTGTTTGCCTATAGCCCGGGGCTGCGCCGCAGCTGGATGCTGGGCACACAGGTTGCACTGTTTCTGAGCATAGCGGTTCTTGGCTTTTTGGATCCGCAGAGTCAGCTTTGGCCTATAGCCTGGCTCTGTCTGGGCATTGCGTTTTTAAGTGCCACCCAGGATATAGTACTGGATGCCTACAGGCGTCAAATTCTGCCCGACACCGAGCTTGGTCTGGGCAACTCGATTCATGTCAACGTCTATAGATTGGCCGGCCTTGTGCCTGGGTCGCTGTCATTAATTTTGTCCGATATTCTGCCCTGGGAAACTGTGTTTGCAGTGACTGGTGCCTTTATGCTGGTTGGGATTGCACTGACCCTGAGCATCCAGGAGCCCCAGAGATCGGAGCTGCACCCCACCACATTAGCCAGTTCGGTCACTGAGCCCTTTAGAGAGTTTATCTCCCGACAGGGGGTCAGGCAGGCAGGCCTTATTTTGCTGTTTATTCTTATGTATAAGCTTGGCGACAGCATGGCAACCGCACTGGCGACTCCCTTCTATTTGGATATGGGCTTTAGCAAAACCGAGATAGGCTCTGTAGCTAAATTTGCCGCCCTGGTGCCCATGATAGTGGGTGGCATGCTGGGCGGTATTCTAATGGTCAAAATCGGTATTAATCGCGCGCTGTGGTTATTTGGAGCTGTGCAGATTGTCTCTATTCTGGGTTTTGCATTGATGGCCCGGGTGGGTGAGGGACTCTGGCTATTAGCCATGGTGATTGGTTTTGAGTATCTGGGTGTTGGCCTGGGCACTGCCGCCTTTATTGCCTTTATTTTTCGGGTGACCAACCCCGCCTTTGCTGCTACTCAGCTGGCGCTGTTTACCGCGATTACCGCGGTGCCTCGCACATTGGCCAGCTCGGTGACCGGAGTGATTGTTGAGAATCTGGGCTGGGAAAACTTCTTTTATCTGTGCACATTGCTGGCCATTCCAGGCATGTTACTGCTGCTAAAAGTAGCGCCCTGGCACGAGGAAAATTCGAAGACGGTTAACTCAGAATCACCAGTATAGCTATGGCCACCAACCAGGCGGTCATGGCTCGACCCAACAGAGCCACTAAATTACTTATGGCCTGAGCGTTTAACTGAATTGAGGTCTCGCCAGCATGACCAGAGCCCTCCTCATCCTGAAGAGCACCTTTGATGGCCTGGCCCAGCAATTCATCTGTGCCAATGCTGCGGGAAAATATTAACTGGCGGGTTAAGCCAGCTGCCTGCGAAAAGTTACCAACCAGACCCAGGGTAATACCCAGCAGCCGCACCGGCAGCCACTCCATTAACCACAGCCATTTAACCGCGCGACTGTCGTCGCTATCCAATCTTAGATCTCCATGCAGAGCCAACAAACGGTAGGCCAGTGCGGCCGGCGCACCCAGCAAAAAGAACCAGAAAATCACCACAAATGAACGCTCAAAAATACGGTATGGCAGCGCGGCAAACACCTCGTTTTTCAGATCTTCAGCCGAGTCGGCCGACCCCTCAGGGTAGGCAGTATTAAATATGGCGGCATCGTGGAAGGCGGCCTGCAGATCATCGCGCTCCAGGTCCGAGGTTAGCAGCGCAATCTGGGTGTCCAGATTACCCCGCCCCAGGGCATAGAGCAGCACTGCCAGCTCGAGCAGGAAAACAAACAGGCCCAAACCCTGCTGGCTGAGAGTGGACAACAGCAGGTACAGTACCAGCAGGGGCACCGCCAAAAACAGTACCATTCCCAGAGCTGAGGACCCGCTTGCCAGACCCAGCTTGGAGAGGCCAGCATGCCATCTGCGCAGCCAGTTATCGCGCTGCACAAAGCCAAGCTCGGAGTAGGCTTCGAGCAGAATAATGGCGAGTAGCACAATCAAAAAATTCATGGTAATCCCAGCACTAATTTAACGCACTTTTATAGCGGGCCCAGTCAAAGGCTGGACCCGGGTCAGTTTTTCGCCCTGGGGCTATATCCATATGACCCACAATACGCTCGCGGGTAATTAATGGATAGGCCTCAAGAAGCACCTGAGTAACAGCGGTTAGCATATCGTATTGGGCGTCAGTGTAAGCAATATTATCCGCACCTTCCATTTCAATGCCAATGGAGAAATCATTGCAACTGTCTCGCCCCTCAAATTCAGAGACACCTGCATGCCAGGCTCGCTGATCGAAGGGTACAAATTGGGTGATATTGCCCAGACGATCTATCAGCAGATGAGAGGAGACTTTGAGATGGGCGATATCTGCAAAATAGGGATGCTGGTTTGGGTCCAGGCAGTTGGAAAACAGCTGGCCTACATAGGGGCCTCCAAACTGCTCCGGCGGCAGGCTGATACTGTGCACCACCAACAGACTGATATCGGCCTCATCTGGTCGCTGATCTGTATTGGGCGAGACAAGCTGTGTGCTGGCGCTGAGCCACCCCTGGGTAATCTTCATGCTGAATCCTGCGCTAACTGCCCCTAACTGGCGACTGATAGCTCTTTAATATCGTTTATGGCGGCTCTGATAGCTTTGTCAAATAGACCAGAATTATCCAATGGCACAGCCTCTCCTGCTCTTATTTGTTCAGCCAGTCGCGCGCGATTTGGCGCTGCCACTAACTTACCTTTATTGTTCACAAACACATATTTCCATGAGGGCCCGACAATACCAGCCAACTTACCGCGCCTGACAGACTTTATATCATCGGATAATTCAATCCAACAACCCTTTTGTATCGCGGCCAGGCTGTCTTGATCACCAGAGTCCAGCTCCTCCAGGCTAAGTATCGCCTGAGCAATATTTTCCCCGGGCATCTCAGCCTCCAGATTCTCTATAACAATTCGTTTTATCTGGTCACTGTTGTCCTGCTTGTTGCTCCTGCCTCTGGGTTTTAGCGGGGTGACATTATCCGGTAGCTCTGGGTCAAGAACAAACCTCAGTCGCTCCATTTGGTCAGCCCGCTGCACTGTATCTATGCCTATATGCTGCAGTCGCAGGTCAATATCCTCTAGCACCTGGGCCAGGGCACTCATATCGCGGTGCACCAGCGGGGTGCTCTCTATAGCCAGTAAGTGGTTCAGAATCTGCAGCCCTTTCTGCCAGTCCCCGCTGCCCTCGCCACCCCGCAGATGGGCAATATGCAGCACCTTGCACCAGTGCTGCTCGACAAAGTTTAAAATGGCTACTGGCACCCTGTGGCCCAATAGGCGCTCGGTTATTTCTTTTTCTACCCTGGTATGGGCCCAGTTTATTTTTTCAGCGGCGGCAACCTGCTCTAACTGGCGCTGAGCCTGAATGCTAGTCTGTCGAGCCTCTGTATCTATGGCTGACATAAATTCAGTGAGCATCAGGGGTATCTGGCGCTCATCAAAGGAGTCAGAGAGCATTTTTTCAGATAGGCTCAGCATCTTTTTATAAATACTGTTCTCGGCACAGTTGCCCGCCTCAAGCCCAATGGCATATTTGGCCATTTCATTAAATAGCCTGCGGATGGGATGGTTCTCTTGCTCCAGCAGGGTTGGCTTGTTGAGAGCCAATTTAAGTAGTGGTAGCTCACAGCGGTTTATTACCTGCTGCGCCTCGGGTGCTATGCCACTGACCTGGCTAAACCGGGAAAAGGTACTGCCTATCAGTTTAAAGATACTGCTGTCACTGCCATGCAGGCCCGGCTGGCCATCGCCGCGCACCCTGTTTAGTGCCTGCTCAAGCCTCTGGCTGGGTTGGCCCGGGGCTTGAGAGCCCTGATCAAGGTCCTGCAACAGGTGATTGATATGCTTATCGATTTCAGCAAAAACCTGTTGCCTGCTGATAGTGATCTTATCCTCATGGTCAAAGGACTGACCGGCATTATCCAAAATGGTTGAAATTCGTGCCAGCAGTTCAGTCTGAACTCTGGTTTTGGCAATCGACTGCGAAGTGCTACCCGTTGCTGCACGGGGTGACTCGGGGGCTGGCTCTGCTGGCACCTCAGCGGATGACTCAGCATATGATTGGGCACTTAATAGAGAGCCTGGACGCCTGGTTTTTAATTTATCCACTACAGCCTGACGCTGCCCAAGATCATTATCAGTTCGCGTAGCTTCATTATCTGTATATACAGCTTTTTGCTCAGACACAGCTCTTTGTTCAGCTGCAGCTGAGGGTCTATCCAGACCGCTGGCAGTTTGTTCTGGCTGCGGCAGCACTCCGGCGCTCTCCAGATTTTGATTAACCTCGTCCAGCAGGCGGCCATAACTTCGATCAAAGCAGATCTGATTAAAAAGATTGATCAGTACCACCTGTATCTCCAC
Organism: Porticoccaceae bacterium UBA2002; assembly: GCA_002334915.1. Lineage (GTDB taxonomy): Bacteria > Pseudomonadota > Gammaproteobacteria > Pseudomonadales > Porticoccaceae > HTCC2207. Next base: position 29,346 of record DDCQ01000007.1, on the reverse strand, counting down.
AGCAATCAGGTCATGGCGGATAGATTCAGAAAAACATTCCAGCAGCGCATCTGGAGACATGGGATCAGGCTTGCCAGAGTCCATGTCACCACCAACCAGAGTCTGAAAACGACGGTGTAAAAGGTAGAGGGGCTGTTTGTAAGCTTCCAGAGCTGCGGTGCTGCTATTGTCCAGCGCAATCATCACCTCCAGATCTTCATTGCCCAGCAGCTCCAGATGGTTGTAGGGGGTATTGTGACCACCGGGGTTAACTGCGCTATTGACAGAGCTAGGCTGCAGGCTTGAATCCAGCACCGAAAAACTGTCCATGGTGCGTTCCAAAACCAGTGACTCTATGGCAGATCTGCGCGTTCGCAGCAGACGTTGAGCATCCAGATACAGGGTTTGCAGACGATTGGTTTCGGCCCTGTCGGCCATGCCGATCAAGGTCGTGGAAGCTAATTCGAAGAAGCTGTTAAAGACAGTCTGAAGATGCCGCTGGCAAGACTGCCGCAGCGAGCTAATATGCTCTTTTTCACTAAAGTTTAATCCTTTAATCATTAACCCTGCCAACTCTTTGGCTAACCAAACTTTAACCACTCGTCATTTCGAGCATTTAAGTTTAAAAAACTCCTGCGGGCTTTGAAACAGATCGACTAGCAAAATCCAATCTCATTATTGCTGTTATACTCCGGCGCGTTTATAAAGTGAGGCAATTGACAGCGCCCCCAGAGACCATATTGAGAGTATTCCATGACCCAATATCAACCACCTGAAGCTACCGCCGCAGATATTCCTGCCACTGTCGCCCGCGCCCTGAGCGAAGATATTGGCACTGGCGATATCACAGCCATGCTGATACCAGCAGAAAAACAGGCCAGGGCCGCAGTAATATCCCGAGAAGCCGCGGTTATCTGCGGTCGCGCCTGGGTAGACGAGGTTTTCAGACAGCTTGACCCCTCGACTCAGATTGAATGGCATATCAATGAGGGCGATCTGGTGAGTCCAGAGCAAACCCTATTCACCCTGCAAGGCAATGCCAGAATATTGCTTACTGGTGAGCGCGCCGCACTAAACTTTTTGCAGACATTGTCGGCCACCGCCACATTGGCCCGCGAATATGCCGACCTGGCAGCGGGCAGCGATGTCAAAATTCTCGATACCAGAAAAACCATTCCCGGCCTGCGGCTGGCACAAAAATATGCGGTGACTGTGGGCGGCTGCCACAACCATCGCATTGGTCTGTACGATGCCTTTTTAATTAAGGAAAATCATATTGCCGCCTGTGGCAGTATTGCCGAGGCAGTATCTCAGGCGCGCACCATTGCCGCGGATAAATTAATCGAAGTGGAGGTGGAATCAGTTGAAGAGTTGCAGCAGGCGCTGGCGGCCAAAGTCGATGTGGTGATGCTGGATAATTTTTCGCCGGCGGATATTGCTGCGCTGGCGGCTATTGATTTTGGCGATACCAAAATTGAGGTGTCTGGCAATATTACTGCTGAGACTGTGCAGCAATATATTAGCTCGGCGGTAAACTATATTTCTTCGGGAAGTTTAACCAAGCATATTCGAGCGGTGGATTTATCTATGCGATTAATAGATTAATCAAAATTCAGAGCAAAAAAAACGCCCGCTCAGTAGCAGACGTTTTTTTGTTTCGCATACTAAGTAAAAACTAGCATAGCCCTGCAACTAAACAAGTTCCTGTAACAGCCCATTGCACCTGATTATTCGTGACTGTTGGTGTGAGAATATAGGTCGCGGGATCACCGTCCACATCATCTAACCCAGCAATAGCCGTAGCAGTAATTACACCATTTACAGTCTCGACACTATCCACGAAACCAGAGGCACCCAGATCAATAACCCCATTAGCACCACCATCTAAGGCAGCCAGAGCGATACCAGATTGAGCACCAACCTCAACTGCAATTTTCGCTGCACTTGTGGCTAGAACAACCTCAGAAAACTGTGCTTTCTCCGTATAGGTGTTATATGCAGGAAGAGCCACTGAGGCCAAAATACCAATAATGGCCACAACGATCATAAGTTCGATAAGAGTAAAACCTGATTGAGCTTTTTTCATTTGTCTATCTCCAAATAGTAAGGTCTGCACTCAGCGGCGGGCGCTTGGCAGTGTTAATTCCAGTTAACTGGCAACTATATTACCTGTCCTAGCTGCACTACCCAGATCAATCGCAATTAGCGTGCCAAATTATTAATTCCTAATTATTTCAATAGGTTACAAATATTTATTCAAAAATCAGCCTGCTCTTGGGGGCTTTTTATCGCCAGTCAGTGTCAGTTTGTGACCATTTTTGTCACTGATCTTTGTTGCCAACCATTTTTAAAAAAACTGTTATTTGCTTCACGGTTTATTTCTGATTTTGTGCACTCCGGCACTGCGACATATAGGACTGCAAAGTAGAATCGGGCTAATCAGGAATTTTGTGCAGGGAAGGTAAATCACTATGAATATGGCACCAATGGCACTCCATGGATTGCCCAAAAGACTGGTCGATGATCATCTGATAGAACCTCAGGATCTTGAGGTTGCTACCAGTTCAGCCAAGACCGAAAAACTCTCTCTGGTGCAGTATCTCTGCGAAAAAAAGTTGGTCTCGGATAAAGCCATTGCCAATTCGGCAGCCAAAGAATTTGGTATACCTATCTACTCTCTGGAGCATCATAATAGCGAGCATATTCCCAAAGGATTGATTGATAACAAGCTACTTAGCAAGCATCAGGTGATGCCATTGGTACAGAGGGGCAATCGCCTGTTTGTAGCTATTGCAGACCCCACAGATCACCGCGCCCTTAACGAAATTCAGTTCCAGACTGGTATTGCTGTAGAGCCAATTCTGGCCCTTTATTCCAGCATCACCCAGGCGCTGGAAAAGTGGCTGGAAACAGACAGTGACCGGGATATCGGCGAAGTGCTGGGCACCATAGATGATATGCACCTCGACGATTTGGATATGGAAGCCATAGATGACGAGGATTCAAATGGCTCTGACTCCAATGGAGAAGATGAAGCCCCCATTGTACGTTTTATTAATAAGATGCTGGTTGATGCTATTAAGCTGGGTGCCTCGGATGTCCATTTTGAGCCCTACGAAAAAAGCTATCGCGTGCGCTTTCGCGTCGATGGCATATTGAGAGAAATGGCCAAGCCCCCCGCCAATCTGGCCCCTCGCCTGGCTGCCCGTCTAAAAGTGATGGCGCGCATGGATATTTCCGAGCGCCGCATTCCCCAGGATGGTCGGGTTAAACTCAAGCTATCAAAAAACAAGTCGATTGATTTTCGGGTCAATACATTGCCTCTCCAGTTTGGCGAAAAAATTGTGCTGCGTATTCTCGATGCCTCCAGCGCCAAAATGGGTATTGATGCCCTGGGCTATGAGGATGATCAAAAGAGCGCCTATATGGATGCCCTGGCCAAACCCCAGGGCATGATTTTGGTCACCGGCCCCACGGGCAGCGGTAAAACTGTGTCGCTGTACACGGGCCTAAATATATTGAATACCGCAGAGCGCAATATCTCCACCGCGGAGGACCCAATTGAGATCAATATGGAGGGCATTAACCAGACCCAGATTAATATGCGCGTGGGGCTGAGTTTTGCCGAGGCGCTGCGGTCTTTTCTGCGCCAGGATCCTGATGTGGTTATGGTGGGCGAGATCCGCGATCTGGAGACTGCAGAAATTGCTATTAAAGCGGCGCAAACCGGCCATTTGGTAATGTCCACATTACATACCAATAGCGCCCCCGAGACCTTGACCCGGCTGCTGAATATGGGCGTGCCCTCTTTTAATGTGGCTACCTCGGTCAATTTAATTATTGCTCAGCGGCTGGGGCGCAAACTCTGCGTTCAATGCCGCACTCCCTTGGATGATATTCCCGACTCTGTGCTTAAGGATGAGGGGTTTGATGATATTGATCTGCCCCGAGAGGAATTTACCCTGTTTAAAGCGGGGGATTGCACCAATTGCACCAATGGCTACAAAGGTCGGGTGGGCGTGTACGAGACATTAAAAATATCCCCGGCAATATCAAAACTGATTATGCAGGGAGGCAGCTCGCTGGATATTTTGCAAACTGCCCTGCAGGAGGGGTTTAGAACCCTGCGAGTCTCTGCGTTGCGCAAGGCTGCCCGGGGCTGATAAGCATTGAAGAAGCCAACAGAATTACCAAGGATTAGATTATGACCAGTGCCGTAGAGACCTCATTATTTATTTACCGGGGCAAAAATCGCAAAGGCGAGAAAGTGGATGGCGAGCTGCGAGCCGATAGTCTGGCTGGGGCTAAAAGCCTATTGCGCAAACAGGGCATTATTTCGACCTCGCTTAAAAAGAAAGCCCAGCCGCTGTTTAGCCGGCCTAAAAAAATTGTCCCTGCTGATATTGCGGTTTTTACCCGGCAGTTGGCCACTATGATGAAGGCCGGTGTGCCGCTGGTGCAGAGCTTTGATATTGTTGCCGATGGCAGTGATAAACCTTTGATGAAAGAGCTGATCTTCGAGATTCGCGATGCAGTCGCTGCCGGTGGCGGCTTTGCCAACGCCCTGCGCAAGCACCCCCGCCAGTTTGATGATCTATTTTGCAGCCTGGTGGAATCGGGCGAGACCGCGGGTGCACTGGAGACCATGCTAGACCGAGTGGCTACCTACAAAGAAAAAACCGAACAGCTTAAAGCCAAAATTAAAAAGGCCCTGACCTATCCTCTGGCAGTGCTGGTGGTGGCCATTATTGTTACCGGCATCTTGCTGATTAAGGTGGTGCCAGTATTTGCTGAAACCTTCAGCGGCTTTGGCGCCGACCTGCCAGCCTTTACCCTGTTTGTACTGGGGCTGTCGGAGGCCCTGCAAAATTCCTGGCTGATGGTGCTGCTGGTAATTGGTGCCAGTCTGGTGGGTTTTCGAGAGGCCAGGTTTAGATCCAAAAAATTCGCCTACGGGGTGGACAAATATATGCTCAAGTTACCGGTGGTGGGGGATATTCTGTTCAATAGTATTATCGCCCGCTTTGCCCGCACATTGGCCACCACCTTTTCAGCTGGTGTACCTATTGTAGATGCTCTGCAGTCGGTAGCTGGTGCCGCTGGCAATCAGCTGTATGCCAATGCCATTATGGAGGTGCGGGAGGAGGTTATGACTGGTATCCAGCTGCAGCAGGCCATTAAGAGCCGTAAAATATTTCCTACATTACTGCATCAGATGACGGCCATTGGCGAAGAATCTGGTGCTCTGGATGAAATGCTCGAAAAGGCCGCCCTCTATTATGAGGAGGCGGTGGACAATGCTGTCGACAATCTCACCAGCCTGCTGGAACCACTGATTATGGCGGTGCTGGGGGTTCTGGTTGGCGGCCTGCTGATTGCTATGTATCTGCCTATCTTCCAGCTTGGTAATGTTGTGTAGTATGATTCTGTGAGTTTGCACCCTGGTCTATGACTGGTTTGCCAATGGACATTAAAAGGACTGTAATCACATGGAAATCGAACTGGGCATATCACCGTCTGCACTGGCCGCTATTGGGCTTTTATTTGGCCTGCTGATTGGCAGCTTTCTCAATGTGGTTATTCTGCGCCTGCCGGTGCAGCTTAAAGGCGACTGGCGCAGAGATTCGCGGGACTTTCTCGGCCTGGAGCCGGAACCACATGAGCCAGTCTCGATTGCTAAACCAGCCTCGCGCTGCCCCGCATGCCATGCGGCCATTAAGCCGCAGCATAATATTCCACTGTTTAGTTTTCTTTTGTTAAGGGGTCGCTGCAAGTCATGCGCTGAGCCTATTTCGATTCAGTACCCAATAGTAGAGTTGTTGGCCGGTCTGTTAGCTGCTTATTTTGTGTATCAATACGGTATTAGCAGTCAGTCTTTTTATGGCCTGGTATTTTCTTACTCTCTGCTGGTGCTGACTGGTATCGACTTGCATGAAAAACTATTGCCGGACCAGATTACTCTGCCGCTGATGTGGCTGGGCCTGTTTGCCAACCTCGATGGCACCTTTGTCAGTCTCAATGATGCTGTTATTGGCGCTATTGCCGGCTATCTGTCGCTGTGGACGGTGTTTTGGGCCTTTAAACTGATTACTGGCAAAGAGGGCATGGGCTACGGCGACTTTAAATTACTGGCCGCTCTGGGGGCCTGGATGGGCTGGCAGATGCTGCCAATGATTATTTTATTGTCTACAGCCGTTGGAGCACTGGTGGGTATTGCAGGTATTGTGCTGGCTGGCCGCAATAAAGAGATGCCCATTGCCTTTGGCCCCTTTTTGGCCGCTGCTGGCTGGGTGGCCTTTGTCTGGGGCGATAAGATTTTGGCTGGTTATTTAGGGCTTTTTAATTTCTAATAACGCCTCAACTCAAGGTTAATCAACTCAGAGAAAAGCGGTGTCAAAAAACCCCCTGATTATTGGTCTTACTGGCGGTATCGGCAGTGGCAAAAGCACGGTGGCCGAGCAGTTTGCTGCGCTGGGTATTGTCGCTGTGGATGCAGATCAGGCATCCCGCGCTTTGGTTGAGCCCGGCATGCCAGCGCTGGCCAGTATAGAGAAACATTTTGGCCCAGAGTTAATTACTGCTGATGGCCAGCTTAATCGCCCTGCCCTGCGCGAGATTATCTTTGCCAATCCCAGCGAAAAAGACTGGCTGGAAGCATTGCTACACCCATTGATTCGCGACTGGATACTGGCACAATTGCAGGCGGCAACCAGCGACTATGTGATTCTGGAATCACCATTATTATTCGAGACGGATCAGCATCAGCTGGTGGACGCAGTGCTGTTGGTAGATGTCCCGGTCGAGTTGCAGCTTGAGCGCGCCAGCGCGCGGGATAACAGCGACAAACAGCAGATTCAGCGTATTGTTGATGCCCAGATGCCGCGACAGATTAAGCGCGACAGGGCCGACTTTGAGTTTGATAATGCCCAGCCACTGGAGACTATTGCACCCAGAGTGGAAGCCCTTCACCAGCATTTTTTGTCCATGGCCCAGAATAATCAGGTGACCTAGCTCTATGAAAAAACCCACTATTGTGCAGTGCCCTACCTGCAAAACCAGTATTGAATGGAGCGATAAGCATCCGCAGCGGCCGTTTTGCTCCCCCCGGTGTCAACAGATAGACTTTGGCGACTGGGCCAAGGAAAGCTTTACTATAGCTGGAGAGCCCGCTCTGGGCGAGGAACCTATGGATGATGAGTACCAGTAAATTGCCTGCTGACTTTTACAGCTCTGTCGCCAGCTTATCCAGAATAGCCTGATTGGCGGCCGGGAATGCATAGCCCGAGTCGGACCCAAGTAACTCTGATAGCGCCACCCATCTACAGTCCTGCCCCTCCATACCTCTGGGCTGCCCGCTAAAGCCATTGACCTGCCAGATATCCAACAGCACCTGCTTATCGCTGTAGTCATGGGATACCTGTAAATAAGGTTGGGCCTGAGTCACCTGAATACCCAATTCTTCCCTGAGTTCCCGACCAAGGGCCTGCTCCGGTAGCTCATCGGTTTCGACTTTGCCACCGGGAAATTCCCACAGCCCACCCTGATGCAGATGATCTGGGCGCCTGGAGATAAGGATTTGGTTGCTGTGGTCGACACTGTAGATTACAGCGGCCACCACATGAATGCGCCTGGATGGCGGCTTAGGTTCGGTACTCGGCATTAATACGCACATATTCATAGGTGAGGTCGGTGGTCCAGACTGTCTCTGCAGCCTGGCCGCGATTGAGTGCTACCTGAATACTGATATCCTCTGGCTGCATTGCAGCCTGGCCTGCCTCTTCGCTGTAGCTGGCTGCCCGAGCACCATTCTCGGCGATCAGTACATCGTTGAGGCTCAGCTGCACCTGATTGACATCCAGGTTGTCCACGCCGGCGCGACCTATGGCGGCCAGTATTCGCCCCCAGTTGGGGTCTGAGGCCGCCAGAGCGGTCTTTACTAGCGGTGACTCGGCAATGGTATAGGCCACAGCCAGGGCCTCTGCGCTGTTCTCAGCACCCTCGACCATAACTGAGACAAACTTGCTGGCCCCTTCGCCATCGCGAATAATCGCCTGGGCCAAGTCTTTAAATACCCGGGTCAGCTGCTCGACAAACTCATCAAACAATGGCTCATCAATCACCAGACCACTGGCGCCAGTGGCAACCAGCATAATGCAGTCATTAGTGGAGGTATCACTGTCGACAGTAATACGATTAAAGGATTGATTGTTAGCCAGCCTCAGGGCGCGGTGCAATAACTCTGCATCTATGGCAGCGTCAGTGGCTACATAACCGAGCATAGTGGCCATATTGGGCTTAATCATGCCCGAGCCTTTGGAGATACCAGTGATGGTAACCTCGGTCTCACCAGCACTGTATTTCAGGCTTGCACCTTTGGGTCTGGTATCTGTGGTTAATATGCCTGTGGCAGCTTCAGCCCAACATTGCTCGGATAGATTGTCCAGCGCATTGGGTATGCCGGCCAACAGTTTATCCATGGGTAGCGGCTCGCCAATGACGCCTGTGGAGAATGGCATAACCTGGTTGGGTGCAACCCCTGCGGCAGAGGCCAGGGCCTCGCAGCTGTGTATAGCGTCGGCCATACCCTGGTCACCGGTACCGGCGTTGGCATTGCCTGTATTGGTTAAAAAGTAACGAGGGCTGGCAGCAGCCAGATGCTGTTTGCACAGAGTCACTGGTGCTGCGCAAAATGCATTTTGGGTGAACAGACCAGCCACAGAACTATTGGCTGGTATTTCCATTACCACCAGATCTGCTCGGCCTGGGATTTTTATCCCGGCACTGGCAGTCCCCAGCTTAAAGCCGGCGACCGGATGCATGGTTGGAAATATTCCGCTACCTGTTGCCATTACTGAATGCGCCCATGACATTGTTTGTATTTCTTTTTAGAACCACAGGGGCAGGGGTCGTTGCGACCCACCTTGGGGCCGAGTCTCTGCACTGGCTGTCTGGCTTCTATACCTGAGCCGGCATTATTGCCAGCGCCCTCTTGATTATCCATTCCCTGTGCCTGGGCATGCTGATATTCGCGATTTTTCTGCTCGTCGCGGCGCCGTTGCTCGAGACGCTGCATATCTTCCTGAGTGGCCACTTCAATATGACTGAGATAGCGAATGGTTTCGTATTTGATATTGTCCAGCAGATCTTCAAACAGCGCAAAAGACTCACGTTTGTACTCCTGCTTGGGGTTTTTCTGGGCGTAGGCGCGCAAGCCAATACCCTGGCGCAACTGGTCCATGCTGGCAAGATGTTCCTTCCACAGGTTGTCCAACACCTGAAGCATAATCTGGCGTTCAACCTCACGCATCTGATCGCCCACATGAGAGTAGCGTCGATCATAGGAGGCCTGCACCTCAGCGATAATCTTGTCACGCAGAATGGTTTCATCCAGACGGCTATCTTCATCCAACCATTCCTGAACCGGCAGTGGTGTCGTGAAGTCGGTGGACAATGCTTTTTCCAGACCCTCTATATCCCACTGCTCTTCAAGGCTTTGCGGTGGCAGAAAGCCACTGATGCAGCAGTCGACTACGTCCTCGCGAACATTGGTAATCACATCGGAAATATCTTCATCCACAAGCAGGTCGTTGCGCTGCTGATAGATAACCTGCCGCTGGTCGTTGGCCACATCATCATATTCCAGCAGATGCTTGCGAATATCGAAGTTACGTCCCTCAACCTTGCGCTGAGCCTTAACTATAGATTTGGTCACCATACTGTGTTCTATGGCCTCACCCTCACCCATACCCAGAGAGCGCATCATGTTTTTGACGCGATCCGAGGCAAACAGCCGCATTAGGGGGTCTTCCAGAGACAGGTAAAAGCGCGAAACACCAGGGTCGCCCTGACGCCCTGATCTACCGCGCAGCTGGTTGTCGATGCGCCTGGACTCATGGCGTTCGGTGGCCACAATATGCAGGCCGCCAGCCTCAAGAACTCTGGCCTGTCGCTGCTGCCAGTCAGCTTTAACCGCTTCTATTTTTGCCTCGCGGTCGGCACCGTTTTCTTTTAGTTCTTTAAGTTCGGCTTCGAGATTACCACCCAGCACAATATCCGTACCTCGGCCCGCCATATTGGTGGCAATGGTGACAGCGCCAGGTCGACCGGCATTAACAATAATATTGGCTTCGCGCTCATGCTGTTTGGCATTGAGTACGCTGTGCTCTACCTTTGCGGCTTTCAACATGCCGGATAGCATTTCCGAGGTCTCTACCGAGGCTGTACCCACCAGCACAGGTGCACCCTTAGCCACTATCTCTTTGATATCTTCGATAACAGCCTCAAATTTCTCCTGCTGACTCAGATAGATCAGGTCATTGAGATCGACCCGCTTAACCTCGACATTGGTGGGAATCACCATAACCTTCAGCCCGTAGATCTGCTGAAATTCATAGGCTTCGGTATCTGCGGTTCCGGTCATGCCCGCCAGTTTTGTATACAGACGGAAGTAATTCTGGAAAGTGGTAGAGGCCAGAGTTTGACTCTCTTGCTGGATAGTCAGTCCCTCTTTGGCTTCGATAGCCTGATGCAGACCTTCTGATAGGCGCCTGCCCGGCATGGTGCGACCGGTGTGCTCATCAATAAGCACCGCCTGGCCGTCCTGGATAATATATTCTACATCTCTGCTGAACAGATTCTGCGCTCGCAGGGCGGAGTGCACATGGTGCAACATGCCCAGATTAGAGGGCTGATAGAGGCTGTCGTTTTCTTGTAGCAGGCCCTCTTTAATCAGTATTTCTTCAACTTTCTGATGGCCGTCTTCTGTTAACTCAACGCCGCGAGACTTTTCATCGACGATAAAGTCGCCGGGAATAATCTCTGGCTCTGCCTCGTCCGCCTCTGGATCTGCCTCAGCCTCAACTTGGGCCTTGAGCTTTAGAGTCAGGGCATTAATAGATTTGTACAGCGCCGAGCTATCCTGGGCGGCACCAGAAATAATCAATGGTGTTCTGGCTTCATCGATAAGAATTGAATCCACTTCGTCGACTATGGCAAAGGCTAGACCGCGCTGGGATTTATCCTCCAGACGCAGAGCCATATTGTCGCGCAGGTAGTCAAAGCCAAACTCATTGTTGGTGCCGTAAGTAATATCGGCCGCATAGGCCTGCTGCCTTGAACTTGGCTTTAATTCGCCCTCATCATTGGGGTCCAGTCTAAAGGAGTTGGCAACATCCTGACCCTGAAAGGACTGGATCACGCCAACAGACAGACCCAGCGCCTGATACAGTGGCGCCATCCACTGGGCATCTCGTTTTGCCAGGTAGTCATTAACTGTAATCACATGCACGCCTGCGGCGGGCAGTGCATTGAGATAGGCTGCCAGAGTAGCTACCAGGGTTTTACCCTCACCGGTGCGCATCTCGGCAATTTTGCCCTCATGCAGGGTGATACCACCGATCATCTGTACATCAAAGTGGCGCATACCCATAACTCGGCGAGCGGTCTCGCGAACCACAGCAAAGGCCTCAGGCAGTATCTGGTCGACAGTTTCACCAGCAGCCAGGCGCTCCTTGAATACCGGGGTCTGTGCCTTTAACTCTGTATCGCTAAGGGTTTTGAGGTTTTCTTCCAAGGCATTGATTTTGTTGACCGTTTTGCGCATTTTGCGTATATCACGGTCGTTGCTGCTACCAATTAGTTTTTTAAGCATGCTGCCGAACATTACAAGTTTCCATAAAAATAGATAAGGGAGAACCCAGAGCGTTTGTTACCCTCCAGAATAGACTAGTTTCGGGCAGGTATCAGCGGCTGGTGCGGCGAATATAGGTAGCGGGGTCGACAGTGCGACCATTTTTGAAGACTTCAAAATGCACGTGGGGGCCGGTCGAGCGACCAGAACTACCCATTTTGGCGATAAGCTCGCCTTTCTTTACGATGGCGCCCAGTTTGGCGACATTTTCGGAATTGTGTGCGTAGCGGGTAACAAAGCCATCGCTGTGGTTGATTTCAACCATCTGGCCGTAACCACTGCGCTCGCCTGACCAGGTCACCACACCTGAGGCTACGGCAATAATATCAGAACCCTTTCTACCGGCGAAATCTACCCCGCCGTGCCAGCGCTTCTCACCGTGGAATGGGTCTGCGCGCATACCGTATTCGGAAGACATCCAGCCTTTGACAATGGGACGTCCCGCTACGGTGCGTTCGCTTTTAAGTTTGTTGTCGGCGAGCATTGACTGCAGCACCTGCAGCTGAGACTCACGGCTATCCAGGTTGTTATCCAGTCGAGCGAACATGGTCGCCAGTTCTTCCTGCACATCCATGGCTCTGGCGGACTCTCTAATGACCGCAGTATCTGGACCACCCAGACCTGGCGCTATGGAGAAATCGAATTCGCCATCTTCAAGACTGGCTATCTGCGTGAGCTGCTCACCCAGAGCATCCAGTCGCACCAGTCGCGAGCGCATCTGCGCAAGTTTGACTGTCATGGCAGCCACAGAGCTATCGACCTGGTCGCGACCGGCCTGCACCTCTTCCTGCTGAATAATCAGCTGATGCTGCATCTCTGCAATGCTGTTGTCAAAAAGTACTTCCCATCGGCCGTCGGCAATCTTAAGGCCCATCATGGTGCCAGCAGCCACTGGGATACCCAGCAATAATACTGACAACAAGCCTTTTGCCCAGCTGTTAAGGTTAATGGTTTTAACCTTGTCTGCCCGACTATTGATAAGAATTATTTTCAATGGAGGGTAATACCTCTTCTCGCAAAAACGCTATTAAACCACTTTAATTCGGCTGAATGTACATTATCGGCACATCTTCCGGATTATCCACAAATGTGACTACTTCCCAGGCGTCCGTTTCTGCGATCAATGCTCTTAGTGACGCATTGTTAAGTCCATGTCCTGATTTGTGCGCATCGAACTCCCCTATCAGGCTATTGCCGAGTAAATAGAGGTCGCCTATGGCGTCCAGGATCTTATGTTTGACGAATTCATCATCATAACGCAAGCCATCTTTGTTCAATATGTCGAACTCGTCGACAACGATGGCATTTTCTAAACTTCCTCCCCTCGCCAGACCCTGGGAGCGGAGGTATTCAAATTCATGCATAAAGCCGAAGGTACGGGCTCTACTAACTTCTTTTACAAACGAGGTGCTCGAAAAGTCGATGCTCGCCTGCAGGGACTGATGTTTGAACACTGGGTGGTCAAAGTCAATAGCAAAATTGACTTTAAAGCCCTCAAAAGGCCGAAAAGTCGCCACTTTGTCGTCCTGCCTGACAGTGACCGGACGCTTGATGCGAATAAACTTCTTCGGCGCATCCTGCTCAAATATACCTGCCGACTGCAGTAAAAACACAAAGGGTCCCGCACTGCCATCCATAATAGGTATCTCGGCGGCAGACACATCGATCATTACATTGTCGATACCCAGACCAGCCAGGGCAGACAACAGGTGCTCAACAGTAGACACTCTGACATCACCATTGACCAGGGTTGTGGACATGGTGGTGTCGCCGACATTCTCGGCTTTGGCACCAATTTCAACCACCGGATCAAGGTCGGTGCGGCGGAAAATGATGCCCGTATCCGGGGCAGAGGGATGCAGGGTTAGATAGACCTTTTCTCCAGTGTGGAGACCCACACCAGTGGCACGTATCACATTTTTTAACGTGCGTTGCCTGATCATCTCTATACCTTTGATTTTTAAGGTAGTAATTCTATCAGACAAGCCCTCTATCACCAAGATTTTATAATCTGAGGCGTGGTGATAGAGGACGCTGCGTCAAGACGCTTTTACAGCAGTTTCTTAATCTGCCTGTTTGCGTAAAAAAGCCGGCACTTCAAAGTAATCCATCTCTGAGTCAGGCTGTGTTTCAATCTTTCTCGCTGTCGCATCACCACCGCCAACAGTGCTGCTGCGGCGGTTGACTGTAGGCTTATCCAGACGATTGTAGTCGATATCTCCGCCCAGCTTGCGCGGTGGCTGGTTATCTATCACCATTCCTCTTGGCCCGGTTTTTACCCCTGGGTTGCGCAGACCAGTAGCCACCACAGTAACTCGCAGCTGGTCATTGAGCTCAGGCTCGAAGACACTGCCGACGATAATGGTGGCATCTTCATCGGCAAATTCGCGGATAGTGTTACCCACATCTTCGAATTCACCCAGAGTCAGATCATAACCACTGGTGATATTGACCAGAATCCCCTTGGCACCCTGAAGATTAATATCTTCCAGAAGCGGACATTTGATAGCGCCCTCAGCAGCCACAACAGCGCGATCCTGACCGCTAGCCTCTCCTGTACCCATCATTGCCATGCCCATTTCTGCCATAACAGTGCGCACATCGGCGAAATCCACATTGATCAAGCCATCGAGCAAAATAAGATCGGTAATGCCCTGAACAGCACCAAACAAAACATCATTGGCCTGTTTAAACGCATTGAGAACCGTCATTTCTTTACCCAGTACCTGCAGCAACTTTTCGTTGGGTACAATAATCAGCGAGTCAACACGCTCTTTAAGGGCTGCAATACCCGCATCGGCAATAGCCATGCGCTTGCGACCTTCAAATGAGAATGGGCGAGTGACTACACCCACGGTCAAAATACCCATCTGCTTGGCCACTTCGGCAATAACCGGTGCAGCCCCTGTGCCTGTGCCACCACCCATACCGGCGGTAATAAACACCATATCCGCACCTTCGAGCACCTGGGCGATGCGCTCTTTGTCCTCCAGAGCGGCCTCACGGCCTACTTCCGGGTTGGCACCAGCACCCAGACCTTTGGTCAAGGTGCCGCCCAGCTGCAATATAGTGGCACTGCCCAGATCATTGAGAGATTGAGCATCGGTATTGGCACAGATAAAGTGCACGCCGTCGATATTACTGTCCATCATGTGGCGAACTGCGTTACCGCCGCCTCCGCCGACCCCTACTACCTTGATTTCTGCATTCTTTGGAATGCTGTCTACTAATTCGAACATAGGTTTCCCCTTATTTGCGCCTCACAATTAAATTTCACAGTCACAGTCATCCGTGACAACTAAACCCCACCCTGAAACCAACCTTTGATCTTTTCCAGAGTGGCATTGGTTTGCTTTTTGCCATTGCCAGCGCCGTCCACAAACCCGTCCTTACGCTGTTGCTGAACACCAAAGTGCAACAGTCCAACTCCCGTCGAATAAATAGGATTATTCACAATATCCGACAGTCCTTTTACATTGACCGGTGTACCGATTCGCACTGGCATATGGAATATTTCCTCTGCCAGCTCGGTAACACCTTCCATCTTTGATGTGCCGCCGGTTAGCACTACACCAGCGGCAATCAATTCTTCATAACCACTGCGGCGAAGTTCTGCCTGGACCAGGGTAAATAATTCGTCATATCTGGGCTCTACCACCTCAGCCAGTAGCTGACGCGACATGTCGCGGGACTCGCGGTCACCCACACTGGGCACCTTGACCGTCTCTTCCGGGCGAGCCAGTTTGGCCAGGGCACAGGCGTATTTGATTTTCAGCTCTTCGGCGTGAGGGGTGGGCGTGCGCAGGGCCATGGCTATATCATTGGTCACCTGGTCACCAGCGATTGGTATCACGCCTGTATGGCGAATAGCGCCCTCGGTAAAGATGGCGATATCTGTGGTACCTCCGCCAATATCTACCAGCGCCACACCCAGTTGTTTTTCATCTTCAGTGAGCACCGCATGGCTGGAGGCTAGTTGCTCTAGAGCAATCTCATCCACTTCCAATCCGCAGCGACGGATACATTTTTTGATATTCTGAGCGGCATTGGCGGCACAGGTCACCAGATGTACCTTTGCCTCCAGACGCACGCCTGACATGCCGATGGGCTCGTGCACGCCCTCCTGCTCATCAATAATGTACTCCTGAGGCAGAACATGGAGAATTTCCTGATCGGCTGGAATAGCTACGGCTCTGGCTGCATCTATTACCCGGTCGACATCCAGGGGCTGCACTTCACGGTCGCGGATAGCCACGATTCCATGGGAGTTCAGACTGCGAATATGGCTGCCGGCAATACCTGCATAAACCGAATAAATTGAACAGCCGGCCATTAACTCAGCCTCTTCAATGGCTCGCTGAATGGAGTTAACAGTAGCTTCAATATTTACCACTACCCCCTTCTTGAGCCCGGAGGATCGGTTCATGCCGGTACCGACAATCTCCAGATCACCATTGGCACCGATAGCGCCGACAATGGCGACCACTTTGGAGGTGCCTATATCCAGTGCAACAATCATATTTTCTTCGTTAGTGTTGGCCATAATTTTTCCTCAGCAGTTCGCTTTATCCCTGCACAGTCGAAACTGCGTTTTGCCCTCTGTTCCAATCTGCATTAACCAATGCGCCGTCTCTCCAAGCCACGGCCAATCCATTGGGATAACGCAGGTCTATGGTTTTGATTTCTTTTACCTGTTGACTCAGTCCCGACTCCCAAACCAGAGCCAGACGTTTAATTTTTTCACCAATCTGTTCCCGTCCCAGTACCAACTCAATACCCTCATCGGTCTCCACTCGCCAAGCGCCCATATGGTCTCGCTGCATCTCAATCAGCTTTAATCCGGTGGGTAGCAATAACTCTGTGAGCAACTGGTAGTGCTGCATCATTTCTGCCGAGGTACCATAGTCGGCCCTTAAAACTGGCAAACTATTCAATGTGCTGTTGTCGGCAATGGTTAGTTCGACCCCCAGGCGATTTAGAAAGCCCTCTTCACCCCAGCGAGCAATGGGTACCTCTTCAATAACCTCGACTCGCAACGTCGATGGCCACTGACGACGGATACTCACATGGTCGACCCAGGAGTGGTCCTGCAGCACCTGACGCAGATGATTGAGATTTACCGTCAGGAAACCGCCATCGATTTCTGCACTGACCAGCTGGGCCAGATCCTGGCGCTGCATATAGTTAAAATCGCCGCCAACCATGACCTGAGTTAGTGGCTTATCCATCTGATCAAAAACCAACTTACCGCCATAGAGCACCGTGACAAACAGGGCTAACATCACCAGCCGCGACAGATTGTCCATAAAACCCCCAGAGGAGCTGACTTCTGTCTGCTGCTGTCGGTTGGCACCGCGACGATTCTGTGTAGCCATTAGCCAGCCTCCTGCAAAATAGCCTGCACCAGTTGCTGGAAACTCAAATCCGCTGCCTGGGCTGCCATGGGCACCAGACTGTGGCTAGTCATGCCAGGCACAGTATTTACCTCCAACAGCTGGAATCGATCCTGATTATCTATCATCACATCAACTCGCCCCCAGCCTGAACAGCCAACTGTATTGAAGGCGCTCATGGCCAGTTCTCGGAGCTCGGATTCACGCTCTGCAGACAGGCCTGAGGGGCAGAAATATTGCGTCTCATCACTAAAGTATTTGGCCTGATAGTCGTAAAACACCTCGCTGGTCTGAATGCGGATAGAGGGCAACGCCTGGTCACCCAGAACGGCGACCGTATACTCTTCGCCCTCCATCAAAGGTTCAGCAATTACTGTGGCCCCAAATCGCGCTGCCTCGGCCCAGGCCTGCTGCAACTGTTCTGGTGACTCTGCGCGACTCATGCCAATGCTAGAGCCCTCGCAGGCAGGCTTGACCATAGCTTTGCCACCCAGACGCTGAATTATTGCCGACCAATCTGACTGTTCTTCGAGAACCGCAAAATCTGCTGTGGGCAGACCTATACCCTGCCACATCTGCTTGCAGCGCAGCTTGTCCATAGCCAGAGCTGAGGCCAGCACGCCGCTGCCGGTATAGGGAATACCCAGATATTCAAGAGCTCCCTGCAAGGTGCCATCTTCACCACCTGGTCCGTGGAGCGCGATAAACACCAGATCCAGATTGTGGCTCGGCAGCACCTGCAACAAATCCTCACCTGCATCTATGGCTACCACATCAATACCCAGATCGAGCATGGCTTTATGCACAGCTTCACCGCTCATTAGTGATATTTCGCGCTCTGCTGAGTTGCCACCATAGAGCAGCCCAACACGGCCAAAATTTGACACTGCGGAAGCCAGAGTCATAGCTGGTCCTCCGCAACAGGCAGTAATTTGCTGTCCGCCAACATAGCGACTAACTTGCTGACACTGCCAGCACCCTGAGTCAGCACCAGGTCATTACCGCGAACAAGCTCTGCCAACAAATTGGGTACATCTTCGATTTGTTCTACATAGATAGGGTCTATGCCACCGCGCTGGCGGATACTGCCGCACAGATTTTTGCTCCCGGCACCGGCAATGGCCTGTTCCCCCGCCGGATAGACATCCAGCACCAACAGCACATCAACCTGTGCCAGTACATTGACAAAGTCTTCGTAGAGATCGCGAGTTCGACTGTAGCGATGGGGTTGAAACACCATAACCAGGCGTTTGTCAGGCCAGCCATCTCGAACTGCATCAATCGTGGCCTTAACCTCAGTGGGATGATGACCATAGTCATCCACCAGCATGGCCAAACCATCGGTCACAGGGTAGTCGCCAATAATTTCAAATCTGCGCCCAACCCCAGAGAACTTCTCCAGGCCAGCTATAATGGCCTGATCCGAAATACCTTCATCAGTGGCTACAGCTACAGCCGCTGCTGCATTAAGTGCATTGTGTCGCCCGGGAATATTTAGATTGATAGGCAATGAAGTCTTGCCATCTGGCCGATCAATCACAAAGTGACAACGACGCTTATCCGCCTGCAAGCTGTGTATCCTATAGCCAGCATCCTCACTGAAACCGTAGGTCAGCATGGGCCGTGCCACATCAACTAGCAGATCGCGAATTACCTGATCATCAATACACATAACCGCCAGACCATAGAACGGCAGATTGTGCAGAAATTCGATATAGGTTTTCTTCATGACTTCAAAATCAAAGCCATAGGCTTCCATATGGTCCGCTTCGATATTGGTCACCACCGACACCATGGGCTGCAGATGCAAGAAGGAGGCATCGCTCTCATCAGCCTCAGCCACCAGATAGCGACTGCCGCCCAGTTTGGCATTGGTGCCTGCACTATTGACTCGACCACCCACCACAAAGGTTGGGTCGCGGCCATCTTCAGCCAAAATAGCAGTAATTAGACTGGTCGTAGTGGTCTTGCCATGGGTGCCGGCAATGGCGATACCATGCCGGTAACGCATCAGCTCGGCGAGCATCTCAGCACGTCTTACCACCGGGATACCCTGCTCCCGGGCACTGGCAATCTCCGGGTTTTCAACAGTGACAGCGGAGGACTGAACCACAACATCGGCCCCCTGAATATTGCTTTCACTGTGACCAATAAAGACCTCAGCACCGGCATCGGTCAGACGGCGCACACTGGGGTTGGCTCCTATATCAGAGCCGCTAATCTGGTAGCCCTGATTAAGTAATACTTCGGCAATACCAGACATACCGCTGCCGCCTATACCCACAAAGTGAATGCGTCGAATACGGCGCATTTCGGGAACCTGGAAGTTAATATTAGCGTTCATTGCTGACCTCCAAACAGACATCTGCAACTCGCTGAGCAGCATCATTTTGCGCAAGCTCTCGGGCGCGCATGGCCATATCCAGACGCATTTTTGGGCCCTTACACAGCAGACTAATTTGCTCGGCCAGCAATGGGGCGGTCAAATCGGACTGCTGGAATAATTTCGCCGCGCCCTGCACCACCAGCCATTGTGCATTTTTAGTCTGGTGATCATCGATAGCATGGGGAAAAGGAATTAACAGAGCACCCAGCCCAGCCGAGGTTAACTCGGCGACAGTCAGAGCACCACTGCGACAGATTACAAAGTCCGCCCAGTCATAGGCTGCCACCATATCATCAATAAACGGCATCACTTGCAGCTGCTCATCGGTAATTTTAAGGCCCTGCTGTTTGTAATGATCGCAGGTGCTCTGCCAGTGGGCTTTGCCCGTCTGATGCAAAACCCGGGGACGCTGATCGACATCCATCAGAGACAGAGCCAATGGCAATAAATTATTGATCGCCAGCGCGCCCCTGCTGCCACCTAACACCAGCACACGAGGGCGACCAACGCGCGAGGCAAAGCGCTCCTGGGGAGGAGCCAGCTTTGCTATTTCAGGTCGCACAGGATTGCCGCACCATTCTCCTTTGGCTAGAGTATCTGGGAACCCCTGCATTACTCGGGCAGCAATTTTTGCCGATAACCTGTTAGTGGTGCCGGCCACGGAGTTCTGCTCGTGAATAACTATCGGAATACCTTTTAATTTAGCCGCCACCGCGCCTGGACCTGAGGCGAACCCGCCCATACCCAAAACCACTGCTGGCTTAAATTCTGAAAGGACGCTCAGAGCCTGACTAATTGAACGCAACAGTAACAGTGGAGCTTTAAGCAACGCGGCAAATCCGCGACCGCGAATACCCTCAATATTTAGATAGTGCAGCTCTATATTATTGGCTGGCACCAGCTCAGATTCGATACCAGGTTTGGTGCCCAGCCAGGAGATTTTCACATTTTTACTGCGCAGTCGATCGGCAACTGCCAGCGCAGGAAACACATGCCCACCAGTGCCACCGGCCATAATCATGACTCTGCAATCACTGGCTGAGGCTCGGTTATTTTCCATATCTGGGCCTCCGAACTGCGGCTGGAGGTGACTGAAACTCGTGGGAAAATCTGAGCATCATGCCAATCATGGCGCAGCAAACCAGCAAGCTGCTACCGCCATAGCTAACAAAGGGCAGGGTCAGACCTTTGGTGGGCAATAGACCCGCATTGACCCCCAAGTTAATAAAGGTCTGGCCACTGAGCAGCAGACCAAAGCCGATCAGGACAAAGGTGGCATACCAATCCTTGCGTACAATCGCCAGCTTGCCCAACTGCAAAACTCGCAGGATCATCAAAACATAGAGTGACATCAGGCAGATCACACCCACAAAGCCAAATTCTTCAGCAAAGATTGCAAACACAAAGTCAGTGTGAGCCTCTGGCAGATAGAGCATTTTCTGTACCGATTGACCCAGCCCTACTCCAAACCATTCGCCGCGACCAAAGGCAATCAGAGACTGAATCAGCTGGTAACCTGCGTTGTAGGGGTCAGACCAGGGATCCATGTAGGTGGCCAGGCGCTCTAAGCGATAGGGTGCTGTATAGGCCAGCGCCCCAATAGCCAGAAGCCCGGTGGCAAATACCAGACTAAACTGACGGATATGAGAACCACCCAAAAACAACAGCGCCATAAAGGTGCAGCTCAGGGTCACCGCCGAACCAAAATCTGGCTCCATCAGCAGCAGTATTGAGAGCACCACAATCACCCCGATCAGCTTAAAGAACTCGCGCCAGTCATCACTCAGAGTGTCGCGGTGTTTTTCCAGATGGGCTGCTAAAAATACCACTGTGGCAACCTTAACCAACTCTGACACCTGCAGGGTAAATCCGGCAAAGGCCAGCCAGCGACGACTGCCATTGACCTCGCGACCAATACCCGGAATCAACACAATAATCAGCAGAAAGACAGCCAACAAAATCCACAGCCGGCCATAGTTAGCCCAGACCGATGGCGATACAAAAAAGCCTATGCCCATAGCGCCAGCGGCAATAAACAAATAGGCCAGATGGCGTTTAAAAAAGAATAACTGATCACCCAGCTTGTGCTCAGCAAAGCTAAATGATGCGGAGGCGACCATAATCAAGCCGATAGAAAGCAGTGCCAGTACTGGCAACAACAAGCGCATATCCAGATGCCAGCGAGTATTGGACAGGCTAAATTGTTTCAGGGGCAACACTAGCTGCATGATTTGCCCCCCTGAGACTCTGCCTGTTGAGCACCAGATAATTTAGCAACAGCCTGCTGAAAACACAGACCGCGCTCTTCAAAACCTGAAAACATATCAAAACTTGCGCAGGCTGGCGACAGCAGAACAATATCTCCGGCGGTGGCAACCCTGGCAGCCAGTTCAACAGCAGACTGCAGTGAATCAACCCGCTGAGTATCACAGACAGACTGTATAGCCAGATCAATCTGCTCTGCGTCCTGACCAAATAGCAGGGCCTGCTTAACGTATGCTGCTGTCGCCTTCTGCAATCCAGAAAAATCCTGATCCTTGCCCTGGCCACCGGCGATCAGAATAAGGTTTTTGTGCTCAGCGCTGCCAAAGCCCTCCAGCGCTGCCTCGGTGGCACCCAGATTAGTGCCTTTGGAGTCGTCTATATAGAGCACGCCACTGATCTCAGCAATATTTTCGCAGCGATGAGGCAGACCCCGATACGTTTTAAGAGTGTCGCACATAGCCTTTACCGACAGTCCCGCAGCAGAACCAAGGGCAAGGGCAGCCAGAGCATTGGCCAGATTGTGAGTACCCTTCAACGCCACCTCAGAAATAGGCATCAACCGCTCAATACCATGGGCAAGGTAGCCCTGCTCCAGACCTTCCAGAATGCCAAACTCACCCAGATCAGGCTGGTTGAGACCAAAGCTGGTCTGCTCTACCTGAGTGGACAGCAGCGGCTTGGTCAGCTGGTCTTCGCGATTGATCACCACCTTGCTGGCACCACGGAAGATACGGTGTTTAGCCGCATGATATTGCTGCAGTCCCTGATAGCGATCCATATGATCTGGAGAGACATTAAGCAGGGCCACTATGGCGCCACGACTATCATTGAGCAGCTCAAGCTGAAAGCTGGACAGCTCAAGTATATAGAGCTCATGCTGGTCATCAAGGAGATCCAGCATGGGCACGCCCAAATTACCCCCCAAGCCAACATTAAGGCCGCTAGCTTTTGCCATGGCTCCCAACAGGGTAGTCACAGTGCTTTTGCCGTTGGAGCCCGTAATACCTATAACCGGCGCCTTGGCATGCTGTAAAAACAGCTCTAAATCGCCAATCAATTCAACGCCATTTTCGCGAGCTGCGACCAGAGCGAGCTCATCTAATGAGATACCTGGACTGACTAGGGCGCGATCCATATGGGCCAGCAGGTCCTGATCAAAATCACCCAATACCACCGGAGTATCAGGGTAGCGATCCCTTACTTCTTGCAGCCTCGGTGGCTCGCTGCGACTGTCAGCAAATACAAATGAATCGCCAATGGACGTCAGAAAACGCGCCGCAGACAGACCCGTGGCACCCATGCCCAGGATCGCTGTCTTGCGATTAGTCGCGATTACATTGCTCATTGCCGCACTCATCATTGGTTAACGCAGTTTTAATGTCGCCAGCCCAATCAGGACCAGCATTACGGTAATAATCCAGAACCGCACAATCACGCGGGGCTCTGGCCATCCTTTCAATTCATAGTGATGATGCAATGGCGCCATGCGGAAAATACGCTTACCAGTAAGCTTAAAAGAGGCTACCTGCATAATCACCGACAGGGTTTCCATCACAAATACACCACCCATAATCAGCAGCACAATTTCTTGGCGCACAATCACAGCTACCACACCCAGCGCAGCTCCCAGAGCCAGTGCACCTACATCGCCCATAAACACCATGGCGGGATAGGTGTTAAACCACAGAAAGCCAAGGCCAGCGCCACTCAGTGCGGCGGTGAAAATCAATAGTTCGCCAGCGCCACTGATAAAGGGAATATGCAGGTAGGTGGCAAACTGATAGTTGCCGGTAAGGTAGGCAATAATACCCAGAGCACCACTCACCAGAACCGTGGGCAAGATAGCCAGACCATCCAGTCCATCGGTTAGATTGACCGCATTGCTGGTGCCGACAATCACAAAATAGGTAAACAGAATATAAAACGGACCCATATGCAGCGCGAAGTTCTTAAAGAACGGCACAATAAGTTCTAGCTCTGCCGG
>DDCQ01000007.1:0-5578 GCA_002334915.1 Porticoccaceae bacterium UBA2002 | reverse complement strand
ACAATCCACACATAGCGGTTTTGCAGATCGCCCCACAGCAGCGTGGAAACAAATATAGACAGCAAAATCAGCGCGCCACCCATGGTTGGCGTGCCCGCCTTGCTTAAATGACTCTGGGGACCATCGCTGCGAATCGCCTGACCCATCTGCAGATGGTTGAGGCGGCGAATAACAATAGGGCCTGCCACCATACAAATCGCCAGCGCAGTCATTACCGAGAAAATTCCTCTCAGAGTAAGATACTGCACCACCGAGAATGGGCTATAAAATTGACTTAAATAGTCTGCAAGCCAGAGCAACATTAGCTATTACCTCGGGTAATTAAATGTTCAACAATTTTTTCCATACCAGCACTTCTAGATCCCTTAACTAAAAAGGTGACCGGACGATTATCTGCAGTGGCTCTGACCAGCTCCTGAGACACTGCAGTCGCCAGTAGTTCTTTAGATTGAAAATGGTTGCCACCAAAGGCAGCACAGGCGTTAGCACTTAGATCGCCCACGGCGTAAAGAGCGTCTATACCGGCTTCCAGAGCATAGGCGCCCACATCGGAATGCATATTGACGCTGTCGTCACCCAACTCACCCATATCGCCCATCACCAGAATTTTGCGCCCCGAGCGATTAGCCAACACATCAATTGCAGCGCGAAATGAACTGGGGCTGGCGTTATAGCTATCATCAATAACAGCGCTATTATTGGCCAGCGGCTTTATATCCAGACGGCCGGCAATAGGAGAGACCAGAGCCAGGCCAGCGGCAATCTGCTCTAAATTAGCACCGGCGGCCAGCGCGCAGGCAGAAGCTGCCAGCGCATTTTCAACAGCGTGGGTGCCAGGAATAGACAGCTCTACAGGCTGCTCCAAAGCGGGTTGTTCTGACATCAGATTGACTCTGAGAGTAAAGCTGCAACAGCCATTAGCCATAACTTCTATATCAGCGGCGCTAATATCAGCTGGGGCACCAGAGGCAGAAAATGTCAGGCAGGGTTTATCATTGATCAAGGCTCGCCACTGGTCACACCAGGGCTGGTCAAGATTGAGAATAGCTATACCAGCGGGC
This sequence comes from Porticoccaceae bacterium UBA2002, assembly GCA_002334915.1. Taxonomy (GTDB): domain Bacteria; phylum Pseudomonadota; class Gammaproteobacteria; order Pseudomonadales; family Porticoccaceae; genus HTCC2207. Next base: position 4,517 of record DDCQ01000007.1, on the reverse strand, counting down.
GTTAACCCAGTGTAAATTTCGCCTTTGGCAGCAGCAACAGCCTCAACGCTGCCAAAGCCCTCAATATGAGAGGACTGCACATTGTTAATCAGTGCAATATCTGGCTTAGCAATCGAACACAGATAACCAATCTCGCCTCGAGCGCTGGCGCCCATCTCAATCACCGCAAATTCGGTGTCGCCATCCATAGATAACAGCGTCAGGGGCACACCTATATGGTTGTTGAGATTGCCCGCAGTGGCATGTACCGAACCACAGTGACGAAGAATGGAGGCGGTCAATTCCTTCACCGAGGTTTTTCCAGTGCTGCCAGTAATGGCAATAACCGGCCCCTCAAAAGTCTCCCGACGCAGCTCGGCAATTTGCCCCAACGCCACCGTAGTATCTTTAACCACCCACTGAGGCAGTGGCAGAGACTTGTCCGCCTCAGAGACCACCAGCCCACTGGCCACAGCAGCAGCCTGTGGCAAAAACTTGTGGGCATCAAAACGCTCGCCAACCAATGCCACAAAAAGATCGCCCTCATTAATAGTGCGACTATTAATGGATACCGCATCAAAGTGACAGTCCGGATTTAGCAAGGTACCCCCAAATCGCTGGGCAGCAACAGTAAGGCGCTGCTGAGGCATCATTGATCACCCCCGCCATGCGCTGTGGCTTGCAGCTCTCGCAGTGCCAGCCTTGCCTCAGCCTGATCACTAAAGGGCAGACGCTGTGCACCCAATATCTGGTAATCTTCGTGGCCTTTGCCTGCAATCAGTACCACGTCATTTTTATCCGCCGTAAAAATAGCCTGACGAATAGCCGCGCGCCGATCTGAGTCGACGATTACCTCGCGGCCGGTTCCCTGAAGAATATGGTCAATAATTTGTTGTGGCGATTCGGTGCGCGGGTTATCACTGGTAACCACCACTTTATCGGCACAGCGCCTGGCTATCTCACCCATCTCAGGGCGCTTGCCTGTATCGCGATCGCCGCCGCAGCCAAAGACAGCCCAGAGATTACCCTGACAGTGCACGCGCAGCGCCTGCAATGCTTTTTCGAGAGCATCCGGGGTATGGGCATAATCGACCACAACAGCAGGCTGGGCACTGGCATCCACCAGCTCCATGCGACCGGGAACGGCGCGCAGCGAAGGTATTAGTCGCAGAATATCTGTAAGGGCAAAACCCTGAGCACCAGCCGCACCAATCACAGCCAATAAATTCGCCAGATTAAACTTGCCCAGCAGCGGAGAACTAATTTCTCCCTGGCCCCAGGGTGTTACTACCGAGGCTCTAAGCCCTTCAGGCGATAAACCAATGGTAGAGCAATAAATATCCGCATCGTTATTTTGCAAACTGAAACTATAAGCCTGAATACTCTGATCCAGGTTGGCCAGAATAACCCTACCTACAGAATCATCACAATTAATCACCGCATGCTGCAGACCCTGCATAGCGAACAGCCTGGATTTGGCAGCTGCATAGGCATTGATATCGCCATGGTAGTCCAGATGATCGCGGCTCAGATTGGTAAACACTGCAGTGTTAACCTTTAGTCCGGCAACGCGGCGCTGCACCAGGCTATGCGAGGATACCTCCAGCGCAATATTTTTTGCGCCCTTACTCACCAGTTCGGCAAGTATGCGCTGCATGGCCACTGCGTCTGGCGTGGTCAGACCTGTATCTGTAATCAGGCCAGGCTCTTTACTATCAGGCTGGCGGGCGCTGTCGTGGGGCGCTTTATAATCCGCATTGCAAACCATGCCATAGCCCAGTGTGCCTATAAATGCCGAGGTACCAGCTCGCTCAGAGGCCAAACTCTCCATTAGCTCGGCAAACAATCTGGAACAGGTGGTCTTACCATTGGTGCCAGTAATAGCAGTCAGGCATATTTTGGCTGAGGGGTCAGCGTAAAAAACGCCGGCAATATCCGACACATATTCGCTGAGGTTTTCGACTCCAATCACAGGCACAGAGGTATTTACGCCATCGATCAACCCGTCAACCAGCGAGCCAACCAGCTGATCTTTCTCGACCAGCACTGCCACCGCGCCACGCTCAATAGCTTGGGGAATAAAGGCAAAACCATCAACTGCGGTGCCTTTGATAGCAATAAACAGATCACCGGGCTGAACCTGGCGGCTATCCAGAGCTATGCCCTCAATAGACACATCCGGGCAGTTATCAGACATGCCAAAATCAGCAATAAGCTGAGTCAAAGTCATTGTCCACTTTTGCGACAGGCTCATCATGAGTCCCCTCGCTTTTTCTGCAGTTTACGCAAACTGGCAATAGTACGATTTACATCCAGCTGATCTGGAGTCACCTGCAGCAGGCGCAATGCATTACCAGTCACCTCAGAAAATACCGGCGCTGCCACCAGACCACCAAAGTAATCGCCATCGCGAGGCTCGTCGATCACCACAATGGTGACCAACCTTGGATTATCGACGGGCGATAAGCCGGCAAAAACAGACATGTATCGATCTTCATCGTAACCGCCGCCAGCCTTAACCTTGTGCAAGGTACCAGTCTTGCCGCCGACAGAATAACCATCAATCATGGCGCGCTTGCCCGTGCCTGAAGCGCCAGCCGCTGCCTGCAACATCTGCCTGACATCCTGGGTGATGCCTGCATCCACCACACGAATACTTTCCGGCGGCTCGTCCAGCGCTACCAGCGAAATCTCTCGGCGCAAACCATCGTTTGCCAATACTGAGTAGGCCCGAGCCATCTGCAGAGAGGAGGCACTTAAGCCATAACCAAAGGCAAAGGTCGCCTGAGTCACAGGGTCCCAGGTTCTATGACCGGGCAGCTCACCGACAATCTCACCAGGGAATCCGCTGCCAATAGGCTCGCCAAAGCCAACACGCTCAAACAGTCCCCGGGTTTCATCTGGATCCAGAGCCAGAGCAACCTTGGTGGTACCCACCTGACTGGACTTGGTTAAGATTCCCGCCAAATCAAGCACACCATAATTCTTGGGATCAACAAAGGTCTTATAGGTCACCCTGAGATAACCAGGGCTGGTATCAACTTTGGTGTTTGAGACAAACTTGCCGCTCTCCAGAGCCGCCAACAGAGTGAAGGGCTTGACCGTTGAGCCGGGCTCCATTTGATCGGTAATAGCGCGATTTCTGGTAGCGTTCGACTTAAGATTGGATAGATCATTGGGATTAAAGGAAGGCTGATTAGCCATAGCCAGTACCTCGCCCGTCTCAATATCCAACACCACCACAGAACCAGACTTGGCCTGATGTTTTGCTACCGAAGCCTTAAGGGCGCGGTATGCTGCGTACTGGACACGCAGATCAATACTCAGCCGCAAAGCCTCGCCAGGACTGGCAGACTTAACCAGCGAAATATCCTTGATAATGCGACCTGCGCGATCCTTCATCACCTTTTTAGAACCGGGCTCACCTGTTAGCCAGCTGTCGTAGGCCAACTCCATGCCCTCGCGACCCTGATCCTTGATATCGGTAATACCCACTAACTGAGCAGTAACCTCACCTGCAGGATAGAAACGCTTGTACTCCTGCTGACCACTGACGCCCGGTATACGCAGGCTCAGAATCTTTTCTGCGTCCGCTGGCGATATCTGCCTGGCCAGACGCATAAAGGACTTATTGCGATAATGCTTTAGTCGGGCCTTAAGGGCCGCCACAGACATATCCATAGCCGCGGCCAGACGCGCTAAATCAGCTTCAGTGGCTGCAGTCTGCATATATTTGGGATTGGCAATCAGAGTAATAACCGGGGTACTTACCGCCAGAGGTTCTCCGTTGCGATCGGTAATCAGCCCGCGATGGGCCGGAATAACTTCTTCGCGAATAGCGCGAACATCACCCTGGGTCTGCAAAAAGCCCACGCCCCGCTCTTCGCTGGGCATAACCTGAAGCTGGGCAATTTTGCCCGTAACCAAAATCGGCAGGGAGGCCAACCCGAGCATTACCAGATAGTAACGCCAGCGCGGTATAACCTTCTTTACCGATTTCTTGGCCACTTTTTTCCCTTAACTTTGTATTTCATTGCGAGCTAATCCAGCTCTAATAAACGCCCCAACCCAGTACTGGCTAGTTGCGCTTTACCATCAAAATTTCTTCTGGTTCCGGGCTGCGCATATCCAGCTTTTGCGCCGCCATATTCTCTACTCTCTGCAGTGAGCCCCAGGCACTCTGCTCGAGCAAATACCGGCCGTAATCCGCATTCATCTGGTTGGCCTCGCGCTCCAGAGCCCCTAACTGGGCGTACTGTTGCCGGCTAAGATGGCTCACCAAAGCTACTGCTACAGCACTCACAACCACCAATACCCAGATCACAGCTATCGGTAGCGGGCTAACCCTAAACTGCACTTCAAGCCACTCGCTCAGCGACACGCATTACTGCGCTGCGCGATCGCACATTGCCATCAACCTCAGAGACCGCAGGCTTGATAGCTTTGCCTACCTTTACTAGGCGAACCCCGCGATCCACATCACGAACAGGTAGATTTTTTGGCAGCTTGACCCCCTGCTCCTGATCGCGAATAAACCG
>DDCQ01000090.1:3102-4028 GCA_002334915.1 Porticoccaceae bacterium UBA2002 | reverse complement strand
TCAGCTAGTCAATAAGCTTTTTTGACATCCTTGTTACTTCACATACTAGCCCATCACCAAACGTTACTCATAAGATAGTTCTCTGGCCTTGCCGTGAAAAATTTTGTAGACAAATATTGTGTAGCCAATAATTGCCGGCAAGGTTACCGCCACGCCATAAAAAATCATTTGGAGAGATTCCGTAGCGGCAGCAGCTTCCCAGATTGTCAGGCGATCTATAACAATATAGGGAAACAGACTATAGGCTAGGCCCAGAGAGGCCATCAGACAGATAATCACCAAGCCAGCGAACAGCGTCCAGGCGTAGCCTCTGTTCAATATATCCGGCCTGCGCAAGACCCACAGCAAGCCGCCATAAATCAGTATGCAGCTAAGCGGAATAGGCAGCAGGCCTAGCGCATTGGGCATGGTAAACCACTTTTCTGCGATACTGGAGCTGACTATCGGAGTCGCTATAGACACTAACAGCAACCCCAGCCCCATGGGCACTATAGCTAGCCTTGCCCATCGCAGCGCCTTGTTAAACAGTTCGTCTTCAGTTTTCATCATCAACCATGCAGCACCTAGCAGTACATAGAGTGAGGGCAAGGTGACTGATATCAGCGCAGAGAATAAAATGCTGGTCAGGTTGTCCTGAAGTCCGGTGATATAGGAACCCAGCATCCAACCTTGGGACACAGAGGCAATAACTGAACCGGCAAAGAAAATTTTATTCCAGCGTTCCTTCCTAGCATCCCCAGCTTTGACCCTAAAATCGAAGGCCACACCGCGCAAAATCAAACCCAGCAGCATAATAGTGATGGGGATATACATGGAGGTAAGTATTACTCCATGAGCCGCAGGAAAGGCGATGAGTAACACACCAACACCCAGCACTATCCAGGTTTCATTGGCATCCCAAAATGGCCCAATAGAGGCAATCATCA
>DDCQ01000090.1:0-2960 GCA_002334915.1 Porticoccaceae bacterium UBA2002 | reverse complement strand
ATGAGCAAAAACACATAGAGCGCCAAATAGCCAATCAATGTCCCCAGTAAAATCTCAGGAGGATGTTCTGCAACTACGTCTCTGCTGCGCAGCAAGCCGTAGACTACCCATGGCTGGCGACCAATCTCGGTAACATACCAACCCGCGAGTACGGCAACCCATCCTGAAAATGCCATCGGCGCCAGCAGTGTTAAATAGATTTTGCTAAATGTGCTGTTACGCAATAGTTTCCAACAGCCATACCAACTCATAATAAGCATTAGCATTCCCACACCTACCATGACCCTAAATGACCAAAAAACCGCAGCCACCGGTGGGTGCTCTCCCTCAAACTGATCAAGTCCGGGCAACTCACCCTCGGCGTCATGCACCAGCACGAGGCTGGCCAACTTAGGAATTTTGATTGCATAATCCGTAGTCTTGGTCTCTTCATTAGGCATACCCAGAAGGGTGAATGGCACACCGCTGCCGGTTTCCCAAACAGCTTCTACTGCAGCAATTTTGGCCGGCTGGTGCTCAAGGCTATTGAGTCCATGAAGGTCACCGACCAAGATCTGGGTTGGCGTAAGTACTGCGGCAGCAATCAAACTGGAACGCAGCAATAGCCAAGTACTAGGCCCATCTTTTGATCTGAGTATTCGCCAGGCACTGATGCCAGCTATCATAAAGGCACTGGTCAACAGGCTGGCCAACAGCATATGCGTCATGCGATAAGGAAAAGAGGGGTTAAATACAATCTGCCACCAGTCTGTGGCGTAGAAAATACCATCTCGAATTTCATAGCCGGCTGGCGTTTGCATCCAGGAGTTTAGGCTCAGGATCCAAAACGCCGAGAACGTTGTTCCCACGGCCACGAGAACTGTGGATATCAAATGAACTCGCTCAGACACCCTGTCTTTACCAAACAGCATAATGCCCAGAAATGAGGCTTCCATAAAGAAAGCGGTCAGCACCTCATAGCCCAGCAGCGGACCGGCAATGTTGCCAACCTTTTCCATAAATCCTGGCCAATTGGTACCAAACTGAAAACTCATGGTGATCCCGGAAACCACCCCCAGAGCGAAGGTTAAGGCAAAAATTTTCACCCAGGAAAAATAGGCATATTCCCACGACTTGTCATTGGTGCGTAAATACTGAATTCGGAAATAAACTAAAAACCAACAGAGTCCAATCGTGATGCTTGGGAAAAGGATATGGAAACTGATGTTAGCGGCAAACTGAATTCGCGATAAAACAAATGGATCAAACTCCATTATCTGTATAGCTCCTGTAAAAATGCTACTTGTTAGAAATGGCCCTTAGGTGCTGAAATGCATCAAACTGGGTTAAATAAATACTTCCGCTCAACTGTTTGGCCAAGCCGGAATAACGCAACGCATCCATGACCGGGCCCTTCACCTCTGACAGATTAAGACTTACACCCTGCTCTGCAAGTCGCTGGTTAACCCGCTCAAGCATCTCATGGGCACTGTAATCAATCTCATTTACCGCCGAGCAAATCAGCACCACGTGAGCGATCAGATCATTCGCGTAGACCTTCTGATAAATAAGATTTTCCAGTACTGATGCGTTGGCAAAAAACAGACTCTCGTCGACACGTAAATTTAGAACTGATGGCTCTGTGGTCACTTGGTAACGCTGAATATTGCGAAAATGCTGGGTACCCTCCACCAATCCCACTTCAGCCACATGGGGCACCGATGTGCGATACAGGTAGAGTAAAATTGACAGCATAACGCCACAGAGGACACCCACTTCTACGCCAAATAGCAGCGTCCCTACTAATGTGATAGCCACGGCACGAAAATCATTCGCCGAGAAGCGCAGGGTTTTTCCCAATATTGAAAAATCGACAACGGTTAACACGGCAACAATGATTGTGGCTGCCAATGTAACCTTAGGCAGAAAATATAATGCGGGAGTCAAAAACATCGCTGCCACTGCTATACCCACAGCAGCAAAAATGCTGGCTGCCTGAGTTTTTGCGCCAGCGTCAAAGTTCACTACAGTTCTGGAAATGCCTCCGGTGACGGGAAAGCCTGCGGAAAATGCAGAGGCAATATTGGCAGACCCCAGAGCTATCAGCTCCTGATTTGGGTCTATATTTTCTCGGCGTTTTGCCGCCAGAGTTTTGCCCACGGATACAGACTCCACATAGCCAATAATGGCGATACTCAACGCAGGCAACCACAGCTGCTGAAATAGCGCAAAGGAAAGCTGGGGCCAGGCCAGCCTGGGCAGACCACTTGGAATACTGCCAACAACGGCAACTCCAGCTCGCTCAAGGTCAACCATCCAGGCTAGCAACAATGTGGTAATCACCGCTAACACTGGCGCTAACTTGGCCATAAGTTGGGCGTTGCTGTCTGTCACTCCCATACGCTTACAGATAGGCACCACAGCAGTTCTTGCCCAAACCAGAAAAGCCAGTACCGCAACCCCGAGCACTGCGGTGTATGTGTGAATGCTGTCGCTACTGTTAAGCAGGGATAGCGCGATGGTCGGCAAGGTATCTCCGGCACCAGAGATACCCAGCAGATGCCTGACCTGACTCAGGGCGATAATAATGCCCGAGGCAGTAATAAAGCCTGAGACTACTGTGTGAGATAAAAAGTTGGCCACAAAGCCCAATTTAAAAAGACCCATAATCAGAAGGAATAACCCTGACAAAAATGCCAGAGCAATGGCGGCGCTCAGATAGTCTGCAGTGCCTTGGGTGACAATATTGCTGAGGCTGACCATAGTCATTAATGACACGACAGCGACCGGGCCAACCGACAATGTGCGACTACTGCCAAATAAACTATAAGCAATTAGCGGCAGGATACTGGCATAGAGCCCAACCTCGGCTGGCACACCAGCCAACAGTGCATAGGCCAATGACTGGGGAATCAACATCATGGTGACAACCAGTCCGGCGACCATATCCGCTTTTAGGTCATCCCCACTGTAACTGCGCA